>DEQA01000024.1:2062-2703 GCA_002359075.1 Planococcaceae bacterium UBA3378 | reverse complement strand
CCATAAAAAATTCCCTCCTTTCTCGCCTCATGATTAACTACAAGGTAGTCAACAGTAGAGTGCCCGGGAAAAGAGGGAACTATCCTAAACTTAAGAATCTATTTTAATTGTTGTTTTAAAAGTTGCTCCACATAAGCAGCTTCCGCCTTGCAATGGAACGTATAGCTTGTACCTAATTGCTTTTGCATTTTTTCGATCGATTCGACTTGTTTCTTCGTTGGCTTTTCGTTCAAAATCTTTGCGATGACCTCGTCGATTTTCTTTGCCATTTCTTCGTGAAATTCATGACTCATTAATACTTCCTGCGGCACTTTATCAAACCAAGCTGCGTTTTCCGTAAAATATTTTTGCCAACTAGCGACAAAATCTTCCATTGAGAATTTATCTTCATCCCAGCCAATACTCGCCAAATACGACTCAAAAGATGTTGAGATAGAACGGGTAATGCTTATTTTGACGCCTGAAGACAGTTCTTTATACATCTATTTAAAACCTCCTACGTTTAAAGCCAAACCTACATGTTCTAAGAAATCGTGAACTTCAACCTTTTTATTTTATAATTTTTGTACTATAAAAGCAAATTACCCTTGAACCGGTCCTAATGCAAATAAAATTTCAGCTTCACACACAAGCTCTCCGTC
>DEQA01000024.1:0-1945 GCA_002359075.1 Planococcaceae bacterium UBA3378 | reverse complement strand
TCGATACCTGTTAAAAAGGCAAGGCGTCCTTTATTTGCTTCTGCATTCAGCAGAGCCACTCCGCCTACCTGTGCGAGCGCCTCTACAATCAGTACGCCCGGCATGACCGGATAGCCCGGAAAGTGGCCGTTGAAAAAGTCCTCGTTAATCGAAACATTTTTAATACCGACAGCCCGCTTGCCCTCTTCCAGCTCTGTAATGCGATCTACAAAAAGAAAAGGATAACGGTGTGGTAAAATCGCTTGAATCTGTTCTGCACTTAACATATGAATCCCCCCAATTATGATCTATGTATGATCCGATTTCTCCCAAGTATATGAGTTTGACGTTCAAAAGACGGAGCCTGGCCGCTTGACGGCACACGAACTCCTTACTCTTTGCCGTTCATAATATCGAGGATATGCTGCCATGTTTCCCATTTGAGGGCATCTCCGGCGCTGCCTTCCCCAATAACCGAATAGCCGAAAATCACACCAATGATCGCTACTGCCACAAATAGGACAATTACGATAATGATACGCAGCCAAATCGGCAGAAGTCGAAGCCGTACCCGGCGGTTTTCCTTGTCACCGCTGTCTTGTACCGGTTTTGCCTGTGTTCTCTTTTTCGGTTTTTCCTCTACTAGAGGTTGGTTTGAATCGTTCGTCATTGTTCGTCTCCTACTTTTTATCGGATGCCGTTAATAAGACCGAGCATTTGATCGGCAATTGTTATTGCTCGTGAATTGTACTGATAAGACCGCTGCGTTGCAATCAGATTGGTCATTTCCTTCGATAAATCAACATTCGACATTTCCAATGCACCTATTTGCATACTAACTTCATTACGATTTTGTCCTTGTAATTGTGTTAATACATCACCTTCTGCATAGCCAAGTTCTGCAAGATTTGCCGGCAGACTGAGATACGTACCGCCATTTAGCTGTTCCATCACTTGCGGCTTTGTAATTTCTGATACAGCAAGGTCAAATTGAATGACTTGACCGTCTTCATACGCAACATTCAATGTACCCGCTTCTGTCATTGTAAAATCTGCAGCCCCTTGAGGAAATGAGATTGTGTTGCCACTTGCGGAAAGTACTGGATAGCCATCACCCGTAACCAAGAGATTTGTGCCATCCTGCTGGGGTGACATGTAGAAATTCCCTTGACGTGTAAAACCTGTGCTGCCGTTTTGCAATACGACATTGAAATACTGGTTTTCTGCTGTCATCGCGAAATCCAGATTACGCCCAGTCAGCTGGATGCTTCCTTGTGCTTCGTTTGATTGGATTTGGCTGATATGCGCCCCGACACCTTGGCGGATGCCGACCGGTGATTGACGGAGCGTCTTGTCCAATTTATCGTTATTATACTGCTGATACAGCAGCTCCTGAAAAGTCGCCTGCTTTGCCTTATAGCCCTGTGTATTGCTGTTGGCAATATTATTGCTGATTGTATCCAGCTGCAGCTGGATCTGCCCGAGTGTATTGGCTGCTATATTCATTGTACGAATCATTCGTTAGACCTCCTTACACCTTTCCGATTTCGTTTACTGCCTTGTCCATACTCTTATCATAGGCCTGCAATACCTTTTGATTCGCTTCAAACGCACGGTAGGAGGACAGTAAACTTGTCATGGATTGGGCAGCATCCACATTGGAGCCTTCTAAATACTGCTGCTGAAGGCTGAATGAAACGCCTTGTGACTCATAAGCAGAAGGAAGTGCCTCACCGTCCAACAGGCGGAACAGGCCGTTATCCTGCTTCATCAACACATCTGTATTGGCTGCAAAGGATACACCCAGCTGTGCTACTTGTACCCCGTTTTCATCGGAAATGAACCCGTCCGGCGAAATCGTGAAATCATCATTTTGCAGCTGGATTCTTTCTCCGTCCCGGTCTAATACGTATAAGCCCGTCCCTGTTACAAGATTGCCTTGTCCATCCAGCGTAAAGTTACCGTT
>DEQA01000350.1:8555-9852 GCA_002359075.1 Planococcaceae bacterium UBA3378 | reverse complement strand
GGCTGCTCAAGCTCCATGTCCCAATCCTTTTCGAGCAGTGCTTTAAATATGTTGACCTCTTGCTCCTGATCAGTTTTTGGCGTTGGGACGAATAAGTTAACACCGTATAACATGCCTGTCTGCCCCATAGCAGTGATTTCTTTTTCCAATGCTTCTGCTGTTTTATAGCCTGCTGCCAAAAAGCCAAGCCCTCCGCTTTTGCTAACGGCCGCTGCCAATGCCACGGTCGATATTCCTCCTGCCATAGGGGCCTGGATAATTGGATACTTACATTTTTCTAGCATGCTAGTCCTCCATTCGTTTACTCATATATTATTTTGTCGTTCCTACTTATCGTAACAATTTTCAGATATAATATATAATTCATTTATTATATACTTGGTATTGATAATATTGATAGCTGGAGGATGGTCTTATGGATATAGAAGCGTTACGAGCTTTTAAATTTACTGTGGAATCAGGCAGTATTTCACAAGCTGCCGAAAAATTGAATTATTCACAGTCTAACGTCACGACAAAAATACATAAGCTGGAGCAGCAGCTGAAAACTACTTTGCTGTACCGCCATAACCGGGGCTGTATCGTGACGCCAAAGGGTGAGGAGCTATTCCAATATGCTGTCCAGATTTTTAAAACGATTGAACTCGCTGAAAGCGCAATGCAGGATCATGCTCATCCAAGCGGTTCGCTGAAAATCGGCTCCATGGAAACAACCGCAGCTGTCCGTCTGCCCGAGATTTTGGCCAGCTACCACAAACAATACCCTCTTGTGGAGCTCTCGCTGCAAACATGCCCGACTAAACAGCTCGTGGAGGCTATTCTACAATTTGATATGGACGCGGCATTCGTTTCAGGTCCAATCGTTCATACTCAGCTTGTTGCAAAAACGGTATTTAGAGAAAAAATGCTGCTCATTTTTCCGAAGGACCAGCCCTGTCTGCCTTTGGAATCTGCCACAATTCTTGTTTTTAGAGCCGGCTGCTCGTACAGATTTCAGCTTGAAAAATATATGCGGTATGAAGGCATTAAATCTTACCGGCTTATGGAATTAGGCTCTCTGGAAGCCATAGTCGGCTGTGTAGCTGCTGGACTCGGCATCACCCTGCTCCCCGAGGCAGTTTATGAAACTTACGCCAAATATTACGAACTCTCATATAGAGAGCTTCCTGAAGAATACGCAGTCATCGATACACAGCTCATTTTCCATAAGGATAATCCTTCTGTCCCGCTTCATCACTTTTCACAGCTGCTGAAAAAACAGTGAATTATGTAAAAGATAGGCTGCCGATCAATTTAC
>DEQA01000350.1:244-8429 GCA_002359075.1 Planococcaceae bacterium UBA3378 | reverse complement strand
AGTCCATTAATAGACAATCCCGCTTTTTGATTGCTGTAATGAGCTACGACATCTTTTCCAGGATAAGAAAGTCCTTTGTTTTATCAGAGGTCCAATTCTTTTACTGTCCTATTATTTTTCGCCGATTAGCAGTTCAATCATTTCAGTGGACATACCTTGATCTAATTTTACGTACTGAATTGTTTTCTACTAACTCAACTTGGTCACTATTTGGAGTGATCCAAAGTTCATACAGCACAGCTTTTGCCTCGATATTTGGATTTTTAAACTGAAAGAAAAAGTGGTGATCAGGAGGACGCTCCTTCTCTACCTTTGCCTTTTCCCAATCAGCATTATGAAGAATTGCCCGCACCTTTTTGACCTTCTTTTGTGCTGTCACTTTTTTGAATTCATCATACTTGTTCTCTTCTCCAACCTGCTTCTCAACAAGTATATATTGTGCATCATCAAATACGGGTTTTAAACATGCCGCCAATAAAATGAAACATGCTCCTATTAATATAAAGACATAATAAATCTGCTTCATTGCCATCTCCCCTTTTAAACATAAGTCGTTTTCAACACCGGGGAGTTACAGCTGACTTATTTTTAAATGGAGAGAAGCACGCTGCACATAGTGGTCTGTCTACTGATTTTCTTGATCCAATACAAGCAGTAACACCCATCGTTTTCATGTAATTCATCTTTATCATTCAACTTCCCATTACTAGCCCCTATCTATAAACCCATCGACATTCTCACCATATCCACACACTGTATCCCATTTTCAAAAATCGGTTCCTCATAATGCTGTAAGAAAAAATTACGATCGATATGAGTCATCCGAAAGCCGCATTTTTGATACAGGGCAAGCTGTGCAATGCTTGAATTACCGGTGCCCACCTCGATTGTTATATACCCCTGACTGCGGGCAGTTTCTACTGCATGCAAAATGAGCGCCTTTCCGTAGCCTTTATTCTGCTCGGATTCAGCGACCGCAATATTTACGAGCTCTACCGTTCCAGGGCGGGTCGGCAGCAGGCTATAGACGCCGACAATGCTCCCTTTCTGTTCCAGCACATAGCACTTGGCTCTTGGCATATAACTCCGAACTATTTCTTCCGACGGGTCTGCCAACAGCAGTAAATCCATTGGCAGCGGCTCTGTTTTCTCTAGTTTTCTAATCATTACTTTCTCCTCTGACGTATAGTTTGTACCAGGAAGGCATACTCTTTGTGAAGCCTTCATGATCTTGGATGAAACGCTCGGTATGACGGAGCATCACTTTTTCATTCCCCTCCCTATATCCCCAAACGATGGCAGAAAAAACGTTCATTGCTAAATAAAGTGCATACAGCTCCCAAAATGATTGCAACGGCTTCCCGTTATGATAGCCTTCAATCATTCCAACCGCAAAAGGGACACTTTGTTCTGTACTGAACATCCCGAGCTTGATGAAATCAAATACCGGGTCACCCCAATCAAAGCGGCCAAAATCAATGGCACCCGCATACTTTCCGTTATGGACAATCAGGTTCGACAGGTGAAAATCATCATGCTGCAGTACACTTGGTCTTTCCTTCATTAACGGAATCCGCTCTTCAATAAAGTGGATAATCTGGTCATCTCCCGCTATCTTCATTGGTAATTCCTGATACAGCTTTACATAACGCTCATACTTAGCCAGCTGATAATCATACCAAGTATTTTCCTCTGCCTCGATGGAGTGAATCTTCAACAAATCCCTGCTTGCCTCCCAGCCAATGGCGTACTGCTCGTCTTCCGATAATGTTTCAATGACCTGCTCGGCATCGGTTCCTTCGATATAGGAGGTTACAAACTTGCCTTCTTCAACGCTGATGGCACGCAATGTATTGGCTCCAAGCTGCTCCAGCCTGCGCAATAATTGAAACTCCTGTTCCCGACGAGCTTGATTTCCTTCAAACAGCCGGACAATTACTTTGCTAGCTCCATCTTGTACGATAAATTTCTGGTCGTTTGAAAACCCCTTTGTAATATGATCGAGCACTTTATATTGGCCCAGCATCATTTCTCCCCCCTTTACTTTGGTCACTTTATATGGCATTTCCCGTTATGGAAAGACATTTTCTTTTATAAATCCCCTGTTTGTCAAGCACTTTCAACCCGCTTAACAATGCTTAAATTTGGAAATTTCATCTACTTACAGCATATCATAATGAGCTTTTAACCAAATGAATTTTTCCATTTTTTCTCTGTATCTATTTAGATAGGAAAACAAAAAGAACGAGAAGTCTTTTCCCGTTCTTTACCTATTATCGTTATTCATCACTGCTATCGTTGTTTAAAATTTTATTGCGATTCTGTTCGCGTTCTTCCCTTTTTCTTTGCTGATCCAATAGACGATCGACATACTCATTTTCTTCCTCGGCTGTTAACAGTCTTGTAGCCTTTCCGATCGTCCCCTCTTGTGATGCCCAAATTTCATTATGGACATCTACGGCATTTGAGAAATCGCCCCGCTTCCAGGCAGTCAGCGTTTCTTCATAAAAGGAAGCATTTTTAAAATCGTCCTTCTGCTCATCCAGCTTTTGCAGCATGGCATCAATGAGCTCTTCTGTTACGACGACCTCGCCCCATTTATCTGTCGCATATACTTTTTGATGGGTCATTTCATGAATTTCCTGTTTAAAAGTCCATTCCGGTGTATTTTCTTCGATTGTTTCCAGGCTGGATTCTACACGGTCCTTATTATAAAACTCTTTTCCAACTAGAATACAAACAGCAATAATTCCGATTGATAGGATGCCGATGATAACTTTTTTCATATTTCCCTCCGAACGTTTTCACTGCTGCCATAAAGATTAGCATAGCTGGATTTCTTTTACAAACGATAGAATCTAGATGTTCTTTATATTATCTAATTGGCTATCCGAATCTACTTTACCTTCAAAACCTTTCATAAAAGTATATGGTACGTTAAACTTTTACCATTTTTACACAACCGGTTCCTTTTTAAACAGCTTCACATAAAATCCCATACTAATCAACGCACAGCATAGAATCACACTAAATATAGGTATCGGCGGCAGCCAGGCAGATAGAAAAACAGGTATCGGTGCCAAAATGCGTCCAATTGTAAATTGCATATTTGCAAGCCCCATATACCGTGCTCTCGCCTGCTTGGGAGCGTGCCTGCTGACAAAATGATAAAGCACCGGTGCCCGGACAATTTCACCAAATGTAAATATGACCGTTAATAAACAGAGCAGCCAGAAATTATCCGTAAAGCCTACTGCAAACATTCCAAAACCCGCGAGCATGCACGATAAAATAAAAACATGTTGATCGGTCCATTTCTTCAACCACTTCGTTACCGGTATGATAAACAGCACAAACAGTAAACCATTCAAGCCAAGCATCCAGCCTAGTATTTCTGATCCTTCCAGTTGAATGGACCATTCATGACCTTGCCATAATGTTTGAATTGGTACGTACTCTGTAATATATACAGCTAAATACAAATCGAGTTGCATAATGGCTACAACGGAAAAAATCCCCGCTGCAATGTAATAGAGAAATGCCCGGTCCTTTACAATCAACTTCATGTCCCGCAGCTGCCTTTTCACCAATTGCAGGTTGGATACTTGTTGACTGCTGTTTGTTCGGGGAACCGTCTCTTTTATTACAAGGTAAATGACAATCGTATAAAGAAGCATCACAGCCCCACAGCCTAAAAGCAGCCATGTGCGGTGCTCAAAAAACAGCACAGCTCCGATAACCGGTCCCAGCACAGCCCCGACATTTTTGAAGGTAATGAACGTTGCAAATACCTCTTTCCGATGATCCTCCTCCACCAAGTCCGCAACCATTGCATCGCTTGCCGGTCCGTATAGAGCGCCGCCTATACTAATACCCAAAAAGGCCATGTAATCGAATAAAGAATTGGCCGAAATGGCAAACAGCATAAACATCATTGTTTGGACAGCAGCGCCCAGCAGCATGACAGGACGTCTTCCAAATGAATCCGCCAAGTTTCCTCCGATTATATTCCCTATTAAACTGATGATCGGCGGTACCATCATCATAAGGCCAGCCCATGAAAAACCGAGTGTCCGGCTGAAATACACGGCAATAAACGGAAAATACATCCAGTACAAGAGGTTGAACAACGTTTCCCCTGCCAGTCTGATTTTTAAATTCCGGTCCCACTGATACTTATCCACGCAGTTTCTCCCTATCTTTTAAATTCTCGGCCGAGTACTTTAAGCGTAAGGAAAATTCCGGAATAAATGTAGACTTATATTTAAATTTCTTTTATACTAATAATATGAAAATCAATTAAACACCCGCTCTGCTTTGAGTGCAGCAAAAATCGAACATTTGTTTCTTTTTTTGATATACATAATAAAAACGTGTTGTCCGCAGTGGAGCAACACGTTTTATTATTTTAATAGATGATTTATATTGTTATACCTTCAACACCTTATTTCGGAACATGAGCACTAACATGACCGCAAAGAAAGCTGGAACTGCATAAACCTGTCCGACAAATAACCTCCAACTCATCCCACTATATCCTTCCGATACTGGTGCGAACAAGGTAAGCGCAAGCACTGTCGCATAAACAATAAGTGAATGTAAAAAGATTGCCGTTGCCCCCATACTTTTTCCCTTTATGAAACCCAGTTCGTCAATCCATACAGACAGAAAGTGCTTAAACATATCTAATCTTAATCGACTCCCGCTTACTCTACTTTTCGAATAGACATAGAGGAACTCTTCCTCATAACGCTCGCGCCAAGCCTTCGGGTACAGCTTTAACCATTTCATAATAACCCCAGCCTCCTTTGCCCAAGAGAGAGGACATTTTCCATCGCTTTAAGCTGTTGTGTAAGATATTCCCTGCCCACATTTGTCAGCTCATAAGGGCGCCGCTTCTTTTCCCCCTCTAACGCCCGAATGTAGCTGTTGTCTTCAAGCCGCTTTAAGGCTCCGTATAAGGTCCCTGGCCCCATAGAATAGCCATATTGCAGTTCAATATCCTCCATAATGAGATAGCCGTGCTTTGCTCCTTCAGCCAAGCTAATTAAAATTAAAATGCTTGGATCATTATGCTGTGCCATTTGTCAGTCACCTCTTTACTACGTTTCACGATATATCGTATGATGTAATAATACTACAATAAAAGCTATGTGTAAATAGCAGGAAATGACTGTAATTTACTTTATTGAAACATATATGTTTCCCACGCTTTGTGATTTTCAAAATCAAGAAAGTTGAATAATTTCATCGCATGCCAATCCGTTGTATCCAATTCCAGTTCCAGTGTTTCTACTCCTTTTTCCAATAAGCTTTCCAGCTGTCTTTTCAGCAGGCCGCGAAGCAGGGTTGGCTCTGTACTATCGCTTACCCCAAGCCACCCTACTTCATAATGCTGGCTATCTACCCGATGCATCATGATGTATCCTTCAATACGTTGATTCTCTTGACAGATGAGACTGTGCTCAAGATCTGGTTCATCATTTAATAAGATGTTCTCCCACTCTTTCAGTGAATAGTGTTTGACCGGATTCACCTGATGAGTAGCGGTGTACGTTTCTTTCAACAATGTAAAGAAGCTCTTTTTCATTGCTGGATTATTTAAAAGCTCTTTTAAGGAAATACAGTTATCTGCCTGCTCTGCATTTATCAGATACTGCTGGACATCACTGATTTGTAGAGTGGGCATATATGTCTTGCGCATTAAACGGAACCCATTTCTAATTAAAAATGTTCTCATCGATTCGTCTGACTCCCAGCCCGCCCAGATCCATTTATCCTGCTGAACAGTCGCAAGCTTTATTTGTTGAAAAAGTGCATCAGCTATTTTCTGGCCATCTTGTGCTTGATCACTGACATAAATCCGAAAATACATAGCTGTTGGATGAAATTCATTTAGCCAGCCAACACCGATGCCGATAAATTGATGTTAATTTTTTGCAGCGAATAGGTGCTCGTATTTTCGGGATTTTAGAATGTTACTGATGGTGGATGTTTTCTCCAGCAGATCATCACCTAGCTGAACTGCTTCTAGCGTATCTACTTTTTCAATTTGCCACTTCATTTTTTCTACCTTCTTTTATGGGATGGTTTATAGATCAACATAGATCTGTACCGGCCGATTAAAAACTTCCGTCTCTATATAATTATCAGTTGGCTGGCCCGTATAGGCAACTTGATTAAGCAGGACATTCTTTCGTAAAAATGCTTCATGGTTTTTAAGCAGTTCTGTAGATGTTTCATCGGTAGAAAAGCTGATCGAAATATATTGCTCTACCGGCAGACCCCATTTCTTTCTTGCCTCCTGTATAGCGCGGATCAGCTCCCTCATCTGGCCTTCCTGAAGCAATTCCTCTGTTAAAGTGGTATCAAGTAATACGCGGCATGATCCTTCTTCTCCAAGGGCATAACCGTCATCTACGACGGATTCTTTTATGACATGCTCAGCAAGTAAAGGGAATTCTTCTTCCCCAATCGTTACTTTCACCGATCCTTCAAGCTGTAATGCTTTCTTTTCTGCCTCATTCATTTGCAGGACATATTCCTTTACATTGTTAACATGTCTCCCAAAAGCTGCGCCTGCTGTTTTGAAATTAAGTTTATATTGAACCTTTTCATATGCGGAAAGGTCCTCCAGCCATTCAACCTCTTTTACATTCAGCTCTTCACGGATGATTTCGTTATATTGCTCATACACCGCTCCCGAGCCCTCGATTGTTACAAGCATTTTCGCAAGCGGCTGCTTGATTTTAAGTGACCTTTCATTGCGGAGACTTCGGCCAAGCTCCACCACTGTCAGCACCTGCTGCATCTCTTTTTCAAGTTCTGTGTTCATAACATCTTTCTGTGCTTTCGGGTAATCTTCCAAGTGGACGCTCCGATTATGAAGCTGTCTGTAAATATCCTCGGCAATAAATGGCGTAAACGGTGCCAATAGCAGGCTGATATTTGTTAATACCTCATGCAGTGTGCTGAATGCGCCGCGTTTATCCAAAGACATTCCTTTTGCCCAAAACCGCGAGCGTGAACGGCGGATATACCAGTTACTCAGTTCTTCCACTAAGGCGCCGAGCTCTCTTGCTGCCTGTGTGAATTGATACTGTTCCATATGATCCGTCACCGCATGTATCGTATGGTGAAGCCTTGATAAAATCCAGCGATCCATTTTTGAGCGTTCCCCTGTATTTTGTGGATCATAGGTAAAACAATCGATGTTGGTATAAAGCTGATAAAATTTGAATGTGTGATCAAGTGTATCAACGAGCTTCGATTTTGCCTCAAGGACGTTCCGTGTAGAAAAGCGTTTAGGATTCCATGGGGAACTGTCCACCAGCAATGACCATCTTAGTGCATCTGCACCATACTGGTTCATTAATTCAACAGGATCAAGTGCATTGCCTTTACTTTTCGACATTTTCTGTCCGTTTTCATCCAGTACATGCCCTAATGACAGTACTCTTTTATATGGTGCTTTTCCTGTAAACAGCGTCGATACAGCCATCAAACTATAGAAAAAGCCCCGTGTCTGGTCGATTCCTTCAATAACGACATCGGCTGGAAACTGCTCCTGGAATTTCTCATTATTTTCAAAAGGATAATGGTGCTGGGCATATGGCATTGACCCGCTGTCAAACCATACATCGATCACTTCCGGAGTACGCTTCATATCGCCGCCGCATTTTTCACATAAACAGATGATTTCATCGATATACGGCTT
The DNA here is from genome assembly GCA_002359075.1 of Planococcaceae bacterium UBA3378. Classification (GTDB taxonomy): domain Bacteria; phylum Bacillota; class Bacilli; order Bacillales_A; family Planococcaceae; genus Lysinibacillus_B. The sequence continues at coordinate 712 of DEQA01000350.1, read as the reverse complement.
ATGCAGCTCAAGATCCTCACCAACCGGCTTTTTTGCCATCGCTTGAAGTGCCGCTCTGCTCTTCGGTGCTTCTTCGTGTCCGCAGTCTTCGCAGATCCATACATTGAGCGGCGTTCCCCAATAACGATTTCGGCTAATATTCCAGTCCACTGCATGTTCCAGGAAGTTACCGAATCGGCCGTGTTTGATATGCTCGGGATACCAAGTGACCTGCTCATTGTTATCAAGCATCTGTTCCTTTTGTGAAGACATATCGATGAACCAGCTGTCAGCCGCATAGTAGAGGAGCGGTGAATCACAGCGCCAGCAATGTGGGTAGCTATGCTCATACTTCTCTTTTGAAAATAATAGCTGTCGGTCCGCTAGAAGCTTGATGATATCGACATCGCAATCTTTTACAAACCGTCCGGCTAAATCTGTTACTTCCACTGTATAACAGCCTTTTGTATCCACAACATTCACAAAAGA
>DEQA01000350.1:0-227 GCA_002359075.1 Planococcaceae bacterium UBA3378 | reverse complement strand
TTTTGCTTTACTGTTTTATAATCGTCTTCCCCGTATGCTGGCGCGATATGGACAATGCCCGTTCCGCTTTGTTCGGTTACATAATCAGCCAGTACGACTACATGCCCTTTATCCAAGGTTACATAATCAAATGGAGGGAGATAAGATTCTCCTTCAAATTCCTTGCCGCTGTGCTCACTCAGGATCTCGACCGGCTTTTTGAATACTTTTTCCACTAATGCTTTCGC
>DEQA01000062.1 GCA_002359075.1 Planococcaceae bacterium UBA3378 | reverse complement strand
ATCTAAGTCAATAGATGCACCTTCCAAATTTTTAATTTGGTGGGTGAGGTTCACGAGGAAAGCTTTTCGATGAAGAAACAAGTGTGTTGATTTATCTTTCATTGTTAATGAAATTCCACAAATATATGGATTTCCCTCCCTAAACCTATAGTGAGTAAGAAGCATTTTTTCCGGCCATTAGCGTTAGCCGTTTCAGTATAAAAATAATGGAAAAGCAGACAATCTACTAGAGGTACATAGCTGCACTTCTAAACCGTCTGCTTTTTCTTTCCACCTATTTAATTGCAACCACTTCGACTAAGTCAGTAGTTTATATTTCACACTGCAATTCAGACTCTTAATGAGCCGCGAAAACCTCTGGAAGCATAGTAAGATTCTGCGCCATTGTGGTACATAAAGACCGTGTCATAGCGATAATCACAGAAGATCGCCCCGCCGAGTTTTCGAATATGATCAGGTGTTTTCACCCAGCTCGATGTTTTCGCATCGAATTTCCCCAGTTTCTGTAACTCCCGGTACTGTTCTTCTGTTAAGATTTCAATCCCCATATCAGCAGCCATATCAATCGCATTGTTTGCTGGTTTATGCTGTTTTCTGGATTCCAGCGCTTCCCGGTCGTAACAAACACTTCTACGGCCTTTAGGACTTTCTGCTGAACAATCAGTAAAAATATATTCTCCTGTTTGTTGATCAAGGTCTACAACATCCGGTTCTCCGCCTGTTGTTTCCATCTGATTCAGCGACCACAATTTTTCACTATGCGTTTCCAGCTTTTCTTGTATTTCAGACCATTCCAGCCCTTCATGACGGTGCATATTTTTTTCGAAACGAGCTTTCAATATTCCAAGTAACTCCTCACATTGCTCGGTTGATAACTCCTTATTTCTCTTTGCCATATTACCTTCCCCCTTATTAGTTTTGATAGATACTATTGTAAGGGCTATACTGCTCCGTTAGTAGAGCAATTTTTTCGTAATATCTAGCATTATTCAGCAAAATAAATTCGTTCTCCATATTGTACTTTCAGTCCTCACTAAATCATTCTATTCTGTAAGTAAACTGTAAGCAGAAATTTTCCTGATTTTTAAGGATACGAGCATGGAGACAATGTAAGCTAAAGTGAGGATTCCTACACAAAGCATAAGAATAATTGGTAAATGAACGATAAAATCCAGTCGCTTTACCCCTGCACTTGAAAGTAATACGGAAAGCATAGGATTTGTATAAAAGTACCCAAGTACACCACCAATGGCCACTCCTGACATAATCACAGGTAAAAAGCTGATGGTAATTTGATGCATTAGCTGAATTGTTGAATAGCCAATCGCTTTCATTACACCAAACTCTTTTTTACGCTTAATAATCATCGTTTTGATAACTAAATATAGTATCATCACCACAACGAGAACGGTAATTGTCAGAATCATTACCATCACTGCAAACACCGCAGCTGTATACATACCTGTTTGACTCTCTATCGTTTCATCGATATCTACCGTATCAACTATATCATCCCCGAAACGCTTCTGTATGTTTTGGATAAACTTTTTGTTTGCTAGACCATCTAAATATACATAAAGGGTCGTGCCTTTATAATTTGGATGTAATTGCTGTATTCCATCCATCCTTAATGAAGCTATTTGTCCTAAATTGCCAATTGATTGGCTGAGGCCTGTTACTAAAAAATGTGCTTTTTCCGACCCATATGCTACTTCAACCGTATCGCCTACTCCTTTATTAATTTGTTCTGAGACAACCCAGGAGATAGCTATTTCATTTTCATATGTTGGCTGTCTACCTTCGTATACAATATTGTTTTCTAACTGATGATAATTCTCCGTAATATTCGTATAAACAGTTTGATCATCAATTTTCATTGTAATAAGATCAAATATATTTGCCTTTCTTACCTGATCCATTTGTTTAATGTGACTCAAAAGTGCACTTGTGTCTGTATCAGGATTAACAAATATCATCACATTCGCCGGTTCTTCACCAAATAAGTTAACGAATGCTGTTTTGTCTGAAGCGATATTGTAGTAAAGCACTACTGAAAAAACAGAAGCAAAAGTTAGTGCAATGACAATCAAAAGTATCATGATGTTCTGCTTTAGGTTTGACAGAATCGATTTAATAGCAAGTAAAAAGTGAAGCCCCCCTGCTGTATTCTCCAGCGGAAAGTAGTTTTTTCTAAAGCTGTGTGTTTGAATGCCCCCGCGAAGAGCCATGATCGGTTGGATTTTCCGAATGCGTAAGGCAGAAAGTAAAGAGACAATGACAACACAAAGAGCAACAATCAAAATATCAGCTACATTAATGATCATATCGAATTTCTGATGCCAGATTAATCCGGATAAAGATGAAATAATGCTGCCGATGAAAGGCATAAGACAATATGATAATGCTACTCCTGCTACACTTGCACTAAAAGCAATCAAAACAAACTGCAAAATAATAGATGATAAAATTTGCCCGCTTGTATAGCCAATTGCTTTAAGCACCCCTATATTTGTCATCCCGTCTTCAATGCTATTTGATACACGGTACTTAATGACAATGAGGGAAACAAGTACGATAATGGCAGCAAAAGCTACTAATATCATCGCGATGATGTTAATGGTTAATGTACTCACATTTTTCACCATTTCAATGTCTAAATCCCACAAATAGGAATCTGTTTCGCCAATTGTTACTTGAGGAAACTTCTTTGTGAAATCACTCAGTAACTTTGCAGACTGTGTTTGGTCTTCCATCACTGCAGATATGACCAATCCTTTTGCTGCGTTGTCTAGCTCACCGGTTAATGTTTGATAAGGGGTTTCTGGCAAAATGAATTTCATGACGCCAATATTAGTCGTACCCATCATTGTTGTTTCAAAGAATCCAGCAATTCGATAATTATAGTCCTTATTTTGATATATAACTGTAAAATCGTCACCCAGCTCGTAACCGCCATTTGTTTTAAAGATGTAAGGAATAAAAATATCATTGTTATTAGAAGTATCTAGCTTTTCAACCAGCTTTACTGTTCCAATTTTACGCTGCTCATTTGCATTCAAAATAACGGTACTGGTCGTTAATTCACTATTGCCAAAATTAAATTTGGCACTGTTCATGAGAATCGCTTCGTCGGTTTCTGTTCCTGTCACTCCAGGATAGTTCGCTATGAACTCCCCATAATTTGAGCGATAGCTTTCATGGTCCATCATGATTACTGCATGCGGATCTTTTAATTGTTCAGCTTTACTATCAAAGAAAGCATTTATTTGAGTAATCACCATTAGACCGATATTCAAAAGCAGTGCAGCAACCAAAATAAATATAAATAAAGAAACAGTTGCAGATTTACTTTTTCTAATGTTAGCAATCGCTAAATTCATGATCTTCACCTTACCACCCCATTTCTGAAAGGAAAGCCCTAAGCTTTTCATGACGCTCAAAATTCTCTTTCTCACTGAACGCACCTAACTGCAGATCCCCGCAAATGACACCGTCCCGCAAATATAAAATTCGATTTCCTCGCAGCGCTGTTTTCATATCATGTGTGACCATGACGATACTTTGCCCGTTTCGATTTTCATTTGTTAAGATATCCAGCACACTATCACTGGAGGCAGAGTTTAAGGCACCAGTCGGTTCATCTGCAAAAAGTATTTTTGGACTATTGATCAACGCACGAACAATTCCAACCCGCTGCGCCTCCCCACCAGAAAGCTGGGCCGGAAATTTAGACCATGCATTTTCATTGATTCCTACTTGCATTAATAATTCTTTTGCTTTTTGTCCGATTTCTCGCTTATTTTTATTCACTAAAAGCCCACTTGCCAGTACATTATCGAGGACGCTCATATTGTCCAGTAAATAAATTTGCTGGAAGACAAAACCGCAGTTATTCCTTCTGAATATCGCCAGTTGATCATTGTTTAATTCAGCTAGATTCTTCCCGCCAAAATCGATTTCACCTAATGTCGGTTTATCCATTCCGCTGATTGCATACAGCAGCGTGGACTTCCCGGACCCCGAACTGCCCATTATGACGGTAAAGTCCCCTTCCATTAAACTGATATCCAGGTTTTTTAAAACATGCTGTTGATTGCCGCCGCTCGAAAAGGTTTTACACAGCTTTTCCGTCCTTATAATTGTTTTTGTCATGCTTTTAGCACTCCCCTTTATTAAGCTCGTGTTTGTATGTCAATCCAAAGAAAAAAGACCGTAATGAAGATTACAGTCTTATCGTACAACATGAATTCTTAGTAAATCTTTGTGCAATTCTTAACTGATCCTTAATTATCAAGCAAGCTTGATTTTCAAGACTACGGTGAAACCATCAGAACGATTGTAACAGCTAATTTGGCCGTACATATTTTCCATGAAGTACTTCGATATATAAAGACCAAGCCCCGAACCATTCTTGCCTTCAACATTGTGGCCGCGGTAATATTTATTGAACAGCAGAGGCAATTCTTCCTCGCTAATTCCGGAGCCGAAGTCCATGATATGGAGTTCAAGATAACCCTCATTGATCTGCGAACTAATAGCGATCTTTGTTCCTGCATATTTATAGGAGTTGCTGATGACATTATCTATTACCTGCTGCATGCGTAAAGGGTCCGTTAGGATGATACATTGTGGGACTGGATCATAGTCAATCAGCTGATCATAATTGACGTTTTCAATCATATCAACAAGTATTTCACTCAATTCCTCGGTTACTGTTACCTTTAACTGCTGCAGTTCTTCCAACGTGGCGTGAAACATATCCGTGACCAGTAAATCAATTTGCTCAGCCTTCGAATAGATTGTATTTACTTGCTTTATGACCTTTTCATCCTTTGCCTGTATAAGCATTAATTCACTAACCGCTTTAATGGAAGCGACAGGTGTCTTAATATCATGACTTAATGTGGCCACAAGCTCTTTCTTGCTGCGGTTGGATTCATACTCTCTCTGCCGGGCAGCGTCGAGTTCTTCACGCAGTAAATCAAAGCTTTCCGTAAAAGCGCCAAAATAATTGCTCTTGTCCATATGTAAAGGTATATCCAGGTTACCTCTGGCGACATTCACTGCGAAGTTTTGAAGCTGCTGAAACGGTTTTAATAATGTTCTATAAATGTAAGTAATATAAAGAATACTAATAATCATGAATAGACCAAAAATTAAGCAGATCGCTGTAATCAATTCCTCTTTCATTTGTTTCATTACAGCTTGTTCGTTATTACGGATAATTACTTTACCGACAATCCCGTTGTCACTCTTTATATCTATTATGGTGTCTTTATTTTTGATTGCGTCGTATAAATTACTGAACTGACTGCCGGTGGTTTGATAAATAACGTTTTCCATATTATCTATAATAGAAAATGATTGTTTTATATCACTGTTTTGAAAGGTCTCCCTACTAATCCGGCCCCAATTTTTTTCGGCAGTTTTTACTACATCATTTATAGCGGCAAGATCTACCTCTTTCATATTTTTACTGTTAATAACTATGACGCTGAGGATCATACCTGCGATAAAAGCTACTATAGCCGTTCCAATCAGCAGTTTGATTCTCATTGGTCAGCGTCCTCTAAAACATAGCCGGTTCCCCAAACAGTTTTTATATATTGCGGTTCCTTTGGATTGCGTTCAATTTTTTCACGTAAATATCTTATATGTACATTGAGCGTCCCGTCCCCTACAAAGGAATCTCCCCATACTTTTTGAAACAACTCATTTTTTGTGATGATTCGATTTTTATTTTTCGCTAAATAAGACAGCAGCTTATATTCCAATGCTTTCAATTGAATATCTGCACCGTTTACGCGAACACGCTGTAGCTTTGTATCAATTTGAATCTGTCCAAACTCTAAAACATCATGCTGACTGTTCGAACTACCGCCATATCTTTTGAGCACTGCTTTTACTTTTGCTAATAAAACACTTAATGTATACGGCTTTTGTATATAATCATCGCCGCCTATATTAAGCGCAATTAAAACGTCATCATCGCTGGAACGGGCACTTATAAATAAAATAGGAATCTGCGTTGTTTTACGCAATTTTTTACACAAATCAAACCCCGACTCATCCCCAAGGTTAATGTCTAGAAGAATCAATGATGGTTTATGTTCTTCCACAAAACGTTCGCATTCCTCCGCTCTTGTGACAAATGCCGTTTTGACATCAAA
>DEQA01000110.1:5244-15063 GCA_002359075.1 Planococcaceae bacterium UBA3378 | reverse complement strand
TGTTCTGGCGGAAAAAAGGGACGGTTACAGGACTTGTCGCTACCGCCTCCAGTATTGCTGCGGTCGCATTGCCGATTGCAACAGGAATCATCGCTAAAAGATGGGGGGTTGCTCATATCTTTATATTTGATGGCTTTGTAGCGGCTATTGGAATTGCTGCTGCCTGCATTGTCCGGGTCAGGTATATGAACCTGGACAAGTAGCCATCTATATGGAAAAACGCCGCTGCAGTATGCTGACGGAAACAGAACAAACCAATTAGCATACAATTCAATATTAGGTTAGCAAGGCAATGGCAAGCAAAAACGCTCAGTATTCTTAACTGGGCATTTTTGCGTTTGATTTGTGTTTAATTTTCTATATGTTCAATTTGTATCAACCCATCTTCGCCTTTTTCAACGACTAACCATACTACAATTTCACCATTCTGCCATTGGGATAAATCAATAGTAGTTTCCTTATTACTTATGGCTTGTACCTTTTGAATTTCACTTAATGATAAATCTCCCTGTGTAATTTTAATCCATACTTCTCCGCTATCAACTTTACTGTTAATTAGCAATACATCATCTATTTCAATATTAAAGTCCTGATAATCGGTACCATTCATGTAATCAAACTCTGTCGTCCAAAGGTTTTTATTTAAGCTGCTTTCATAATTTTTCACTTCACCATGGGTCCCATTACTGTCTGCATCAATTTCGTATTCATCCAATCCCATGTATTCAACACCAATTTTCTCTTTATCAACTTCAACCATGTTGTTGATACGTGAACAACCTGCAAATAACATAACTAAAAGTAACAAACATACAAAGTAAATTGTTTTTTTCATTTTTTCGCCCCTATCAACAATGGTTAAAAGTTATGTTAATTTAGTGTTTGATTCATCATAAATATTATTTTATTGAAAAAACATTTCCGTTTATACAAGAGCAAAAAACTATTCACACCATCTTTCATTCAAGCAAAGCCCTGTTACTGAATAAATGGATAACAAAGCTCAACAAACCAAGGATAATTTGGAGGATACTTAATACAAGAAAAAAGCTTGTTGGAAGGAGCCATTCATTTATCAAAATAGTGGCTATGACCGTAGCAAGACAAAATAAAACGCCCATCGTGAAGCTCATAGTATAGATTTTTGTGTCTTTCTTTCTAAATCCATAAATAGCAGTAATCCCGTTCCCAACCCCAAAAATAATCATGCCAAATAAAGCTAAGCCCTTCCAACTATGAAAGGGTAATACCCCTATCCATTCCGGTGGGTAGGTGTCAAATGCACCTTTTCCTGCTAACATGGAGATCCCCACATAAAATGCACCCAGCGACAAGCATAAGTTATACACATATAAACTGATCTTTAGTAACATTTTTTCGCGCTCCTCATTTACAGAATTGCCGAAACGTTCTACTTACTTTAGCTGTATAGAATATCGTTTAAAGAAAAATATCCACTAAAGCGTTTAAATCCTGCCGCATATAACATCGCCGGTGATTGCATCGATTGCCCGGATATCAGTTTTTGTATAGCGGTCGCATGCTTCATAAACGAGTGTGTATGTTTCCTCTTCCTCACCGTATTCTTTTTTCCATACTAGTTTAAAATCCAGGTGTTCCTTGAATCGTTCAAATGCATGTTCTGGAGAAAGGGCAGGCTCGTGCGGCAGGTCCTTTAATTGCTGTACAGTTATACGGGGACCTGAATAGTGATCGATCTGACCTGTGCTTTTGTTTACAGCTATATTGATGACTTCTGATTGAACAGGTATACCGTGTCCATTATGCAATTGGAACAAGAAGAATGCCTTTGTTTCGTTTTGGCTTTCCTCTTCGTCATTTTGCGGAACGATATATTCCAAATACGGCAGAAATTCCGGGATCATCTGCTGTAGGAAGCTGAGCGCCTTTTCAAAGCACGCTTCATGGCTGAGTTGTAAGCTGCCGGACCGTTCATGAAACCACATAAAGCTACGGACTTTTCCTGTTTCTTTAGAAATAAATGCCTTTACGGTTTGTTCTGTGCGCTCTTTAAAAAAAGCATCCCATGATAAATCGCCTCGAGCAGGTGTCCAGTCCTGCTCACGCCAGACAATCCCCAGCTCTTCATCTAAATCGACCTCACGGAGTATTTCCATCGTATCAGTAATGCCGATAATTTCCTCGTTCGTTTGTTTCGTTTGTTTCATCGGGCTTAAGGATGGAAGCGACCTTGTTATGTCGCTTGCTGTCTCTTCCTGTTCAATCGTTAACGCAGGTTCCAAGTTTGAAGCCTTATATTTCATAAGAAACGGCCGGGGTGAGTAGACGAGACGCAGGGAGTCTTTTTTTACATCATGGATCTGTGAATGTATTTGTTCCACTGCCAGTTCAAAATGGAGCTGATCGAGCACATGCGCTGTCAGTTTTTCTAGCGAAATAAGCTGCTTAGGAATAGGAGGGGCTGTTTTGATACCGTTATAATTAAACAGAATGACTTCACCGTTATTATTCACATCGATATAGCATCCGGCATGGCTGAGCGGAATATCCATCACCAATTGTTCATAATAGAAGCGGGTGCTGTTACACTCTTTTAGCTCCTTTACATGATGCCGGGTGAAATGCTGCAGGGCATCCGGGTAGTGCTGAAGAAGATACTGCTCTGCTATTGCCTGCTTTTCTTCTAATGGTAGAGAGGGTTGCGTATCTTTATCTGTCGTTTGCATATCGATCGTCAAGTATGTAAGACGTCCTTCTGTATCGAGCTTTACTCCGATAACTCCTTTTTCTTCTTCCTCGTCCATCCACGAAAAATATGCTTCGTCCTCGTCGACATTCTCAATGATTTTACGGAAATCCTGCGGCACTTCTACAAGTGAAAGGGCGATTTTCTCTAATTCTTCTTTTATCAAATGAACAACCTCCGTTACATTCATATTTTTGCTGATGACAGCAGTTAATTGTACCTTTAGTACAGATTTCTCCAATGTAGAAGCTGCCATAATAGAACAGTACAATGGAAAGCACTACGTAGAAGCCGATGTTGACAGGACTTCACTTACATAGTCGTTCTTCTTTTCCTTATTTCCCTGCTCTAGCCACCTGTTGATTTTATAGACATCATAAGGAGTAAGAAGGTTCCTCTTTCTTTCAGTTTATACTATTTTTAGGTACACTTTCTTTTCATCATCATTATAGGAGCTGAGTGGTTGATTTTCCAGCCGATTGTTGCTAGATTTAAAATCTGATTATATACCGGTTATGGTAATAAAGGAGAAGATTTATATGCATACAATCGAACAAATCGGTAAACGTTTTTGGTACAGTACACCTATAGCTGAAACGGACCGCCCCGTACTTGGAATGGTAGTCGGCAGCAGGAAAACATTGATGATCGATGCGGGCAACTCAGAAAGCCATGCCAACTATTTTTTACATGAGCTTCAAAAACGAAATGTGCCGCATCCGGATATCGTTATGTTAACCCATTGGCATTGGGACCATATTTTCGGTCTGCCTGCATTAGGGGATACGCTAATCATGTCCACAATGGAAACAAAAGAGGAAATGAAAAAACTGCAACCATTGTCCTGGTCTGATGAAGCAATTGATGCGCGGGTTCAGGAAGGTACGGAAATCGAATTTTGTGCGGTTGCGATAAAAAAGGAATTTCCAGATAAACGGAATATTTCCGTCGTACTGCCGGATGCAGTATTTGAAAAAAGAGTGGAACTGGACCTTGGAGATGTTACCTGCATAATCGAGAAAGTAGGGGGAAGCCATGCTTCTGATTCAGTAGTCATCTATGTGAAGGAAGAAAAGATACTATTTCTTGGTGATACGCTTTATTGCCGACTATATGCAGAGAAGTGGCATTATAAAATTGATGAAACACTTGAGCTGCTGGACAAACTAGAAGCATTTGATGCGGACTCATATATTCTTTCGCATACTGGGGTCTTATCAAAGAAGGAATTTGAGGAAGAAGTAAGTACACTTCGAGCGATTGCTCATTTTACCGAGCTTTATAACGGGGAGATACTAGAGATCACAAGTAAATATAAGGAGCAGGTGAATCGGGAGTTAACGGCTCATGAAGCAGAGGTGATCGAACAGTTTGTGAATGGCTATTAATTAGTTAGCAGCTCCTTTTTCGATTAAACATAAAAACAGAAGACGATGTATCGCCTTCTGCTAAGAAATTAAAACGGAGTACCGCCATTAATATGCAGCACCTGGCCTGATACATACGAGGAGTCATCAGAAGCAAGGTACACATAGCCCGGTGCCAGTTCGCTTGGATGGCCGGCACGTTTCATCGGAGTTTGGAATTCGCCTTCTTTTCCAAATCCTTCGACCTCTTCGGCACTAAACGAAGCAGGGATCAACGGTGTCCAAATCGGGCCTGGTGCTACAGCGTTTACTCTAATTCCTTGTTCTACTAAGGAGCCGGCAAGTGAGCGGGTGAATGTCAGGATTGCTCCTTTTGTTGCGGAGTAATCGATCAGATTCGGTGCTCCCTGGAATGCCGTAATCGAAGTCGTATTAATAATAGAGCTTCCCGGCTTTAAATGGTCGAGTGCTGCCTTTGTCACATAAAACATGCTGAAGATATTCGTGCGGAATGTTCGTTCCAATTGTTCCGATGTGATGTCCTGTAAGGAATTCTGGGTATGCTGCTCGCCGGCATTGTTTACGAGAATATCAAGCTTGCCGAATGTTTCGATGACCTCTGCAACAAGACCTTTGCAAAAGGCTTCCTCCCCGATATCGCCTGCAATAAGCAGACAGCGTCTTCCTTCCCGCTCTACATACTGTTTTGTCAGTTCCGCATCCTCATGCTCATCAAGGTAAGAAACCGCAACGTCCGCTCCTTCTTTCGCGAAAGCGATGGCTACAGCCCGGCCGATACCGCTGTCTCCGCCGGTAATCAAAGCCGTCTTTCCGGCAAGTCTCTGTGCGGCTCCTGAGAGGTTTTTCGTGAAATCAGGGCGCGGTGTCATGTCCATCTCGATACCCGGCTGGATCTCCTGTTGCTGGGCTGGAATATTTTCTGGATAGTCTTTTGTCATAATAGAATCAGTCCTTCCATATAAATGTTTGATGCCTAACAATGTTAACTGTACACATAGGTTCTTTTTACCCTGATAAGGCAATTTAAAACGAAAGTACAACTGAACCGGACGGGAAGGAAAAGAACATGAAAATAGGAGAGTGGAACACGATAAAAAGCGCAGCCCCAAACAGTTAGGGCTGCGCTTTCTTATTTAAACATATTAATTGTAGTGATAATGATCGGCATGCCGAACACATCGATTAAAAAGGCACCAACAATCGGCACGATCAAAAACGCCTTACGTGATGGGCCAAATTTTGAAACAACGGCCGACATATTGGCCATAGCGTTCGGTGTAGCACCCAGCCCGTGACCGAGGAAGCCGGAAACCATAATCGCTGCATCGTAATTTTTACCGAGCAGCCGGAACAGAACGAATACCGCAAACAATACGATGAAGACGACCTGTGCCAAAACAATGATGAATAATGGCAATGCCAAGTCTGCAATTTCCCACAGCTTGATGCTCATTAAGGCCATCGATAGGAAAATACCAAGCGAAATATCGCCGATCAGATTGATTTCCTTCATATTAATTAATTCGGGATTGATGCGGTCGACAACATTGCGGACGATCACCGCTGTAAACATCGCCCCTACATATCCCGGTAAAACAAATCCTGTTACAGTAGAGAACCAGTCTCCGATATATGTACCAACAGCCATACAGAACGTGATCAAGAACACCTGCATCATGAAAGATTTTTCCGTAATCGGATGCTGTGCTTTTTCCACATATTCCTCCGTTTCTTCTGAAGAAGGCTGTAAATTGAATTTGCGGATTAAGTATTGGATAACCGGGCCACCGACAAGTCCACCGGCAACAAGCCCGCATGTAGCCGCGGCCATACCGATTGAAACAGCGGAAGCTACACCTAAGCCTTCAATTGTCTCCCCGTAGGCAGCTGCGGCACCATGTCCGCCTTCCATCGAAACAGCCCCAGCCATGACCCCGATTAATGGATGAATATCCATGAGCTTCGCTAACGAAACCCCAATCACATTTTGCATAAGAGCGAGGAATCCGCAGGCAAGCCAATAGATGATCAGCAGCTTTCCGCCTAATTTAACAAGCTTAAAACTTGCCCCGAGTCCGATTGTCGTAAAGAAGGTGATCATGAAAATGGACTGCAGGGATGTATCAAGTGTAATTTCTACAATATCGAAGCTCTTTAATACAGTTGCGAGAATCGCAAACAGCAGTCCGCCAACGACAGGTGCGGGTATACAAAACCGATTTAGAAAGCCGACCCTTTTTACTAAAAATGAGCCGATCAAAAATAATGTGACTGCCAGGCATAATGTTGTGATTTGGTTTACTGCCATAAAAATCCCCCTTGTTGTTTTGTCTTAGATGTTCATGATTGCTTCATTGATCAAGTAGGCGCCGAGTTTGGCTGTCCGGTTATCTATATCGAGTGAAGGATTGACCTCACAAATGCTGAAGCTGACGGTTTTTTTATGCGAAACCATTCTGCGTACAATGTTACGCACCTGGACAGCGGATAAACCGAATGGTGAAGGCGCACTGACACCGGGTGCTTCTGCGGCATTTAATACATCCATGCAAAGCGTCACGAGCAGCATGTCATGAGCATTCATAAAGTTCTGTAAGGCTGCCGTAAATGCATCGGATTGCAGCTGCTCATCCAAAAAGTACTGCACGCCGTATTGATCCGCTGTTTCAAATAACGCCGTTGTATTGCCGTACTGCTGAATACCGCAGACAAAATAGTGTGCGTGCGGGTCCTCGTCTAAAATCTGCTTAAACATCGTACCAGATGACGGCTGCTCGTCATAGGACCGCATGTCAAAATGGGCATCGATATTCAGTAAACCAATCGAAGCGTCAGGTCCGGCTGCTTTTCGCACTCCCAGATACTGGCCGTATAATGTTTCATGTCCACCGCCGAGCACAATCGCTTTTCCGTGGGCGAGAATCTCCGCTACTTGATCGCCAAGCTCCTGCTGGGCATGCTCCAATCGTTCACCTTCACAAAGTATATCCCCAAAATCAATAAGTGACGTATCTGGCACCTGATGACGCCAAGGCAATGACGCGAGCTGCCTGCGTAATGAAAGAGGGGCATCCTTTGCACCGACACGGCCGTTGTTGCGCCGTACTCCTTCATCACAGGCAAAGCCAATCATTCCAACCGTTCCTTCAGTTGCCTCTGCTTTTGTCTGCACAACCTGATGGTAACGGAAATACACACTGTCCGTTTCGTGATCGGTCCGTCCTTGCCAAATACTTATATCTATCTCTTTATGCATAGTAATCACTCCCCAATAGACTGAAAAATTGATATTTTTATTATATTTTTAATTGTTTATTCATACAAATATTGATTTTGTATCTTATAATAGTTTTAAACTATAAATGAGGTGGAGAAATGGATTTACGAAAAATGATTTATTTTATTGAAACAGTGAAGCATAAAAGCTTTTCAAGAGCAGCCAAAGTCTTACATATTTCACAGCCGTCATTAAGTAATGCGATTAAGACGCTGGAGCAGGAAATCAATGCACCATTAATTGAACGGACGACAAAGCAATTTCAATTGACGGAGCTGGGGCAGCAATTTTATGAGCGTGCCCGGCTTTTAATTGCGCAATTTGATGTAATGGAAACAGAGCTCAAGGAGATGGCAAAAGGAGAAGCACTTGAAATTCGGCTTGGTATGATCGAATCAGCGAATTACTGGTTTTCCAAAATAATGTTGGCCTATCAGAAGCACTATCCGCATAACCAGATTACACTGGTCGATACATTGTACAATCAGACAGTCAGACAGGCACTGCTCGGTCTGCATGTGCATGCGGTCATTACAAATCAGCACATTATCGATACGGAAATCAAAAGTGAATTATTGTATAACGAACGATATGTCGTGCTGATTAAAAAGGATCATCCTTTTGCGACAAAAGATAACATTACACTGGCCGACTTTACAGAACAATCGCTCATCATCGGCATGCCGGAATTTCAAACGAGTGCCCAAATAATCAAAGCGTTTGAGCAGGAAGGCATCCTGCCGCATATTCAGTATAAAATAGAGCGGTTTGAGATGATTAAAGTATTGGTGGAGGAAGGTCTCGGGATCGCCTTGCTGCCGCAGCAATATGTGGAGCAGCATTTACCGGAAAACTTACTGATCCGTCCGGTGCAAAGCGAGTTTCTGCACCGGAACGTATACCTAAGCACGATGAAGGACCGCACATTTCCCAAAAGTATTCTGAAACTGTTTGAGCTTATTAGACAAGCGCATGAAAGAAAGGGGGCAGATATATAAACAATAGGAAGTAAATGCAGTAGAAGTCCTGAGGCATCTCTACCTTTTCTATAAAGGTCCGTGCTGCCGTTCTAAATGGCTTGCAGCTAAAATACCTTTCCTAGTTATTTGATCCTCCCATTTTACTCATGGAATGAATGCCTTCAATGAATGTATTAATTAAGATGGTCAGACTTTGATCGATATCCAGCGGCATACCGAAACCGCCCATTTGTTCAAGCGATGTAAAGCCGTGCAAAATGCTGCGTAAGCCCCTTACTATGTGGATAGATATTTCCTCATTCAGCTCATATATGTCAAGGATTTGGATAACAAGCTGAAGGATCGCCTGTTGATGATGGGCGAATTCCTCGTTCATGGAATGGGAAGTGCGAGTGGCCGCCATATACAGACCGGGATGCTTTCTGACAAATTGAACATAGGCTATGCTGATGGAATGAATCGCAGCATCCCCTGATTTACCAAGACCGGCATGCAGCATATTTTCATAAAGACCTTTCAAACCTTGGATCGCCAGCTGCTGCTTCAAGTCATCCAGGCTACTCACATGATTATATAAAGACGGGGGACGGATACCCAGTTCTTTTGCCAGCAGGCTGAAGGACAAGTGATCGAGCCCTTTTTCATCAATTATTTCTGTTGCCTTTTGTAAAATAATCTCTAAATCAATTTTTGCATGACGAGACATATTCATTTCACTTCCTACTGTAAAAATTTCTCTGCTTTATCGATAGCCTGTAACATGGCCAAAGAGGGATCACCAATCATTTTTCCGTGGCCGCAAGCAAGCAGCTTCGGCTGAAGGGCTGCTAATTTTTTTGCGCTTTCAATCGCTTTCTCCTTATTCCATGTAGCCCATGCCGGAAAGGGGAAGGTAGGGACAACCAAGCCGGAAACCGCCACTTTTCCTCTTGTTTGAAAAGTATCTCCTACTATTAATCCGGCGTTCCGCTTATCAAATAATGCAATGGAACCGGGTGTATGTCCTGGAGAAGCAATGACCTTCAATGACCCGACACAATCGCCCTCCAAGAGGTATCTGTCCGGTTTAGTCAGGATGTTTTTAGGGACGCCGCCTCGGATAGGAGAGGCAGGTTCACCTTCCAACAGCGTTGTATCACCTGCTAGTAAAGAGGCATCGCGTGCAGAAATACTTACCTCAATATCCGGCAATTGCTTTTTTATCGCATCCAAAGCCCCGACATGATCGGAGTGTGCATGTGTGAGGATCAGCTTTGTAATAGGTTTGCCAATCTTGCGCGCAGCACGGATGATCCCCTGTGCACTATAAGGCAAGGCGGCATCGATCAGCGTCAGCTCCTGTTCTTCCTCGACCAAATAACAGTTCACAGGAAATACGCGCGGCATAAAGGCAAGCTGAAACAGGGTATTACTTTTTGTTATTTTCATATGAATCCCCCTTTTTAA
>DEQA01000110.1:0-5171 GCA_002359075.1 Planococcaceae bacterium UBA3378 | reverse complement strand
ATAATTGTCAAACTTATACAGGGGACAAATTACTTTTTAAATTCGTCGGGAAATAAGGAAACGTTATAGTTAATAAATGGGTCTTCATCATAAGTTGCGGATTACAAGCTAGTATGATAACAAGTTGATTGGAGTGGCGGCTGGCGACTCCTTGGGGATCAGCACGCGCGTAAAATCCAATGATTACGGGGCTTATCCCCGAAATCATTTAGTTGGAGCCGTGCCCCCAGGAAAGCGTCCAGCCAGAACGGAAATCAACCCCATATTACGGTGATGAACCTAATAAATTAGAAAAACCCAAACATGAAAAAACATGTTTGGGCAACTTATTTCACTTCCAATACGACACGCTGATTCAGCGATCATGTTCTTCCTCCCGTTCTTTTTTTATTTCCTCAATCTGCTCCATCTGCTCCTGGTATCTTTCCTCCATTTCGGAGGTCGCCGGAAGGAAGGACTCATTATTATAATCGACGCGTTTTCCGTAGCGGATCATTTCGTATATGATCATGCCATTATTTGGCTTGCCGTTTATTGTCTTCATCGGGACAATATCAAATAATACATAATAGAAAGCATAAAAAATAAAGCGGTCCCAAAATGTTTTATATTCCTCCATCCATCCATTCGCAAGTAGAAAATTGATAAGGAGGGCAAGGGACAGGTTGGTGAGAATGGGACCTGCATACATACAAATATAGGCCAGCTTGCTTTCCCGCTTTAATCCATCATAAGAAAACCAGCTGTATACATGGTAGTACTTCCGGATATCAATCATACCGATCTTCCGGAACCGGGGACCAGAACCAATAGTCAGCCTCGGATTGATTACACCGAACAACCAGCTTACGATCAAATAACCAGCCTCCCGCAGAAAAATTACAACCGGCAGGATAATGAACGCAGAAATTATCAGCGATACCAGGTCGGCTAGTCCAAACATATAATCACTTCCTAACGCAGGGCTCGTAAATTTCCTAATACCCGGTGTAGAGAAAATGAATCAAATAAAGTATTATTGTAAAATTGTTCTAGTATTCGGCTTTACGAGTGAGTAAAATGAAAAATTCAATCGTCTAGGTGGATAACAGGGGAGGTGGAAGGGTTGTTTCAATTAGAGCACCATTATGAAATACATAGTGATCAGATATTTCAATTTTTATATTTTATTACATTTGACGTCCAGCTGGCGGAAGATCTGATGCAGGAGACATTTATCCGTGCCTATGAAGCAAGGCACACATACCGCGGGGAGGCAAACGTATTAACGTGGTTGAGAACGATTGCCAGAAATATAGCATTTGACCACTTCAAACGAAAAAAGAAGATTCAATTTACCACCTTCACTAAAAAAGAGGAAGATATGGTGCTTACTCTTTCGCCGGAGCAGCTTTTTTCCATTGAGGAAGAAAAAAGGGCGCTGTATCAAGCAATTGCAGGCTTGAAGCTTGATTACCGGCTCGCCGTTGTTTTGCGAAAGATTGAGGGACTTTCGATTAAAGAGACAGCATCTGTTTTAGGGTGGAATGAAGCAAAGGTGAAAAATAATACAGAGCGGGGCATGAAAGCACTTGAAAAAAAGGTGAGGGGGAGTGAGGCGTATGGACAAAATGCTGGAGCAATTGCAGGCGCCGAAACGGCACGAGACAGTTAAGCGGGCATCTTACAACAAAATTCAAACTACCATTCATCAGCGCCGAAAACGACAAAAGCGCCGTTATACGAGCGTGCTGGCGGCGGCTGTTATATTATTTGTCTTTTTAACAGCTTCTTTTTTCCCGAACAGGCAGCCTGTAATGGAGAATACTGCGGCCGGTCTTTTGACAATTGAAAAAGGGTATGCGGTTGCGAACAATTCCACAGTTGATTTAACGTATATGATGAATTGGTATTACTTCGATAAAAATAAAGTAGAAAAAGCGGATTTAACCATGATCCAGCCGTTTGTGACGAGGTTATATGAGGAAGGGGTTCCGATAGAGGAACTACCGAACGCGCCGACTGAACAGCTGCTTGTAGAGATGTCCAATGGCTCTGTAGGGCAGCTTGCGGTTATTCCTTATGATGATGAATATGTATTGGTCGAGATGAATACAAAGCAATCGCTGCCCCTTACGCTGGAGGAAGCGAGGGATATTGACATAATGATAAGTGATACGGCAGAAAGATCATTACTGGGTCCTGGGCAGCTAGTCATACTAGTATTTCTTATTGCTTTATATATAGCTGCTATTTTAGAGATAAGTCCCGGCAAGAAAGAAAAGCTGGAACAACGGTACCGAACGCGCCTTTTTCTGGCAGGGATCGGTATGTACCTTATCTATATATTTGTGAACGGGTTGAGTCTCTATTACTTTCAAGCCTATAACGGATTGTTTATCGCAAGTGTCATGGCGTTGCTGTTACTTTTAAAACGGCTCGTTAATTACTATAACGGACGCTTTGAAGGATCACTTTATGAGGTACCGCTGTTATTTATATTTATGTTACTGTTTACGTTTGTAAAATGTCTGTAATTTTAAAAGGTTTGGTTTGTGGAAGAGCAAGGCCAGGCCTTTTTGTTGTTGGCTGATAAAGAGTGAAAATTGAAAAGGGTGGTATACAAGGACGTTTCACTATAATCGCAGTATGAGGAATGCAATGAGCTAAGTTTTTATGCTTGGGCGATAGCAATAAAAATAACTGTCTACTTATTTCACGACAGCATCATAGCAGTAAAAGACTAATAAATAATCCGAAACAGAAAAGGAAAAGTGGATAATAAATTAACAGGTTCAGATCACAAAAAAAGTACATCAACGTAAGAAGTTGATGTACTTTCATTTTGATAAATAATTATTTAGTCTCCATATCTACCGGACGACGCTTACCAATGCCAAATGCATAAAAACTCAATATAACAAGGGCAAGGAAAACAATCCCCACGATTAGAGAAATACGTGTTTCATCATTAAACCACATGCCGATTAATACCATGATTAAAAAGGCGATCGTTAAATAACTTGAGAAAGGTGCAAAAGGCAATTTAAATGGATGGTTATCCATTTCTTTACCTTTTTCTTTTCTAAAACGAATTTGGCTAATTAAAATGATAAACCATGGCACCATACCTGGAAGCACACTTGCACTGTACACATACACAAATAAATTTTCTGGTGCAATATAACTTAATACAACACCAATTGCTAAACCGATTAATACACCAAGCGTACCAACTAAAGGTACACCGTTTTTTGTTAATTTCGTAAAGAATTTTGGTGCTTGTCCATTCACACCTAGTGTATACAGCATACGCCCGGCACTATAAATACCACTATTGCAGCCAGACATAGCTGCTGTAATCACGACAAAGTTAATGAAACCTGCTGCTGCTGTAATTCCCACTTTTGCAAATGTTGCAACAAACGGACTGCCGATTGAATGTAACTCGTCCCAAGGATATACAGTAACAATGACAAAAATAGCGCCAATATAAAAAATTAAAATTCGCCATACAATACTATTTACAGCTTTTGTAATTGTTTTTTGCGGATCTTTTGCCTCACCAGCAGTAATTCCAATTAGTTCGACCCCTTGATAAGCCGCCACTACAAGCGATAATGCAAAGAAGAATCCCGACCAGCCGCCGGCAAAGAAACCACCATGTGACCAAAGATTCGATAATCCAATAGCCAATCCATCATTACCAATACCAAAGAAAATTAGACCAAAGCCAGCAACAATCATTAATAGAATTGTCATGATTTTAATCATCGCAAACCAAAATTCTAATTCTCCGAACGATTTAACAGACATTAAATTCGCTGCACCGAGAATAATCATAGCGATTAAGCCCGGTATCCAAGCAGGTAAATCCGGGAACCAATATTGCATATATGCCCCTACTGCTATTATTTCGGACATCCCAACGATTACCCACTGGAACCAGTTACTCCATACAGTCAAATAGCCTGCTAACGGGTGTATATACTTATATCCAAACGTTGCAAAAGAACCTGTGCTCGGTTCTACATAGAGCATCTCACCCATTGCACGCATAATAAAAAATATAAAAATCCCCGATATTGCATAAGCCAGCAATACGGAAGGTCCAGTCCACGAAATCGTGCTGGCTGAACCCATAAATAAGCCAACACCGATTGTGCCCCCCAAAGCGATCATTTGAATATGCCGCGCTTCTAGGCCTCTCTTCAATTCATTGTTTGCCACTTGATTCACTCCTCTTACACCAATCTTGCTGCGTTTTATTCAAAGCAAAGCACAAAAGCTAAAACATCCCGTCTTAACTTCGTAATCTTCTATATGTCTTCTTTATATTATAATAATAAATTCTCTCGTAAAATACAATTGTGTTTTGTAGAAATACAATAAAAATTTCGTTCAAAATAAAAAAATCATACAAAATTAATGTAACCAATAAACACATCGTTATTTCTAAATAATTTACGAGTGTCTGTTCACTTAGGCACAACATGTAGATGTCTATTTGCAAAAATCGTAAGTCAACAATCACGTAAGATTACACAAAAATATTATTTTTATTTAAAAGATTTATAAAAAATAATTGACCTAAATGAGAAAAAAACATAAAATTTCAATATATTTTAGCAAAAAAGAGGAATTACTATGAAAAAAGATCTATTCAGGAGAAAAAATATATTAGAATTACTTAAAAAGAATGGAGATATTCAGCTAAAACAAACGTTAGGTGCAATGGATTTAGTGTTGCTTGGTATCGGTGCTATTATCGGAACTGGTATTTTCATTCTGCCTGGAACAGTAGCTGCGAGTCATTCTGGACCCGCTATTGTTTTTTCATTTATCATAGCTGCTGTTGTCTGTGCATTGGCAGGTATGTGTTATTCAGAGTTTTCATCAGCTGTCCCTGTAACGGGTAGTGCATATACATATGCCTACATTGTCTTTGGCGAAATAGTCGCTTGGTTAGTTGGCTGGGCTTTACTTTTAGAATATGGTTTAGCTGCTGCAGCTGTAGCAAATGGCTGGTCTTCTTATTTAAATGCATTTCTAAGTGGATTTAATATAACGATTCCACACGCGATTTCAGATTCTTTTAATCCAGCTAATGGAACATTTATCAATATACCTGCAGTCGCTATTGTTTTTGCGGTTGCCGCTTTATTAACACTGGGTATTCAGGAATCTGCCAA
>DEQA01000143.1:19176-20436 GCA_002359075.1 Planococcaceae bacterium UBA3378 | reverse complement strand
CGGTGCATTGTACCAAGCTCTGCAATACGAATTGGCAGATGGCGGTATGAATGCAGACCGTTTTTGAATACCATCATATGATGCGGACAGTTCATCGGACGAAGAACTAATGTTTCATTATCCATTTCCATTGGCGGGAACATGCCGTCCTGATAGTGATCCCAGTGACCTGAAGTTTCATAAAGTGTTTTTGAACCAAGCACCGGTGTATATACATGCTTGTAACCTAATGACAGTTCTTTGTCTACGATATAGCGCTCAATTGTACGGCGGATTGTTGCACCATTTGGAAGCCATAATGGTAAGCCTTGACCGACAGTTTGGCTTGTCATGAACAGGTCAAGCTCTTTCCCGATTTTACGGTGATCACGCTCTTTTGCTTCTTCCAGCATTTGCAGGTGGTGCTTTAACTCCTCTTTTGTAAAGAATGCTGTCCCGTAGATGCGTTGCAGCATTTTGTTGTCAGAGTTACCGCGCCAGTATGCGCCCGCTAAAGATAATAGTTTAAATTCCTTTAATTTGCCTGTTGATGGTACGTGGACACCGCGGCAAAGGTCAAAGAATTCCCCTTGATAGTAGATGGACACTTGCTCACCTTCAGGAATTGCTTCAAGAAGCTCCAGCTTATATTCGTCGCCGACTTCTGTGTAGATCGCTTTTGCTTCTTCACGCGATACATTTTTACGTACAATTTCAAGATTTTCTGCAATGATTTTTTTCATTTCTTTTTCAATTGCAGGCAGATCTTCCATTGTAATCGGTGTTGGTGAATCAATATCATAGTAGAAGCCTGAATCAATCACAGGTCCGATTCCTAATTTCGCATCCGGGTACAGACGCTTTACTGCCTGTGCTGTTAAGTGGGCAGTAGAGTGACGAAGAATTTCCAGCGCTTCCGGTGATTTATTAGTAATAATCTCGATTGCTGCATCTTCTTCAATCGGTGTTTTGGCATCGATTAATGTACCATTTATTTTACCGGCTAATGCACTCTTTTTTAGTCCTGGGCTGATGGAGCCTGCAACGTCTAATGTCGAGATGCCTTTTTCGAATTCCTTGACATTACCATCCGGGAAAGTTAGTTTAATCATTTCTGACATATGGATGTCCTCCTCTTTTTATATGGTGAGCTTTCGTTTACCAGCGAATTCAGGGCAATTACCAGCGATTTTTGGTTCATCACTGTAACATGGGGTTGATTTCCATTCTGGCTGGACGCTTTCTGCGGGGGCACGGCTCCAACTAAATGATTTCGGGGAT
>DEQA01000143.1:0-19109 GCA_002359075.1 Planococcaceae bacterium UBA3378 | reverse complement strand
ACTCCAATCAACTTGTGATCATAGCAGCTTGTCATCCCCAACTTATAGTGAAGATCCGATTTTTCAGGAAATACCCGCGGTTTTAGGCCAATTACCCGCGAATCCAAACAAAAAAGCGCCATCCCTGGAAAGGGACGACGCGTATGCTCGTGGTTCCACCCTTCTTCCTTCCGAGTAAACTCGAACGAAGCTCTAGGTCAGTTAACGTACTGATGAACGTTGGCGGATTGGCCCCGCCACTGCTCCAAGGTAGTAGAATAAGTGTCGTGCTAGGAAGCTTCCAGCCAAGGCCTCCCTCTCTACAAGTCGGTTCACTAATTCCGTATCCTTTTCAACGCTTTTTTATGTGACATTACTTAGGAAAGTATACGCCTGCCGGCAGAAAAAAGCAACTGATAAAATGTTACGAATTCCGGCGGTTGATGCCTTCCATTGGAATTGGCGTTGTCACTGCCTTGATCCGTTCCATAATCCTTGCAGCCTTGACAACCTCTACATCCCCCCGCTGTGATTGGGCTAAATGATGTTCAAGACCTGCATAGTCAAAGTTCGATGTGATAAATGTCGGTAACTGCTCACTCATTCGGTAATGGAGAATCGTGCCGAGGATTTCATCACGCGTCCAGGCAGTCAGTGTCTCTGCGCCAATATCATCAAGCATCAGTACAGGTGCTTTTTTTACATAGTCAATTTTTTCACTTAACGACTGATCTTGTATCGAATTTTTCATCTCACGTAAAAATTCCGGAACAAAAACAACAACAGACTTCACCTTCAATGCAGCCAGCTCATTGGCAATAGCGCCAAGAACGAATGATTTCCCGACCCCAAACTTTCCGTAAAGATAAAAGCCCTTTGCCGGAAGCTCGCCGGTCTGCTTATATTGAGCGATAAAATCGGCCGCTTTATGCGCAATCATTACCCGCGATTTATCATCAATCATCAGGTCCTTCAATGTAGCCTTCAATACATCCTTTGGCATATGCATACTGGAGATCATTTTTGCTGTCTCCCGGTGTTCGTCTTCTAACAGCTTCTGCTCACAGGGCTCGTATTTGATTTCAATATTATCTCGCAAAATATATAATTTCGGTATAAACCCTGCCAAATAATTTTTGCAGCATGCAGTCGATTCAGCCTGACAGCAAGTAGTTGACTGTGAAATAAATTCGTCTAATTTCGGCAGACTCCGCTCAACCATTTCCTTCGTGATTAGTTCAGCATTTTCTGCTAGAAATTTTTGTATTTGCGCATTTTCTAAAATTTGTCTTTTCGTCTCTTCATACCGTTCTTGAAAAGACGGGATTTTGATTCTACTTAAAGATCGATTAATCGGTTCGATGTTAATTCACCTGCCCATCTTGTCCTAGTTTTTGCAATATTTTTTGCCGCTCCGCCTCAAAGTCCATCATCGTTCCATTAGACGGTGCAGCAGAAGGCTCGGCATCCCGTTTATAAAACCAATCCGGCACTTTTTCTTCCCGCCCTCCAGACTTTTTATAGCTCTGTTTTTGCGGGGTATTCGTTTTTGTTTTTGTTTCATTCTCCGTCTTCCATTTTGCATACTTGTCCCGTTCCTGGCGTGCTAGTTCCATTGCCTCTTTCGCTGTTTTTAAGTTTTTACGAATCCAATGGTCAGCAATTTTCTCCACATAGTTTTTAGGAAGACGCATATCTGTCGTCAGCATGACATATTCCAGCAGAACGTTTACAACACCAACCGGCATCTCATGCTTTATCATAAGGTCCTCGGCTAATTTAATAGAAGAAGACAACGGCTCTTTACCTTTATTAATATCCCGCAGCACTTGAATAGGCGGTGTCGTCTCCAGGTAGTCCAGCAGCTCCTGCTCTTTTGTCCGCTTTGATACCTGCGGTGAAGCAGCAGGCTTTTCAAAGGTTTTCGCAAGCTTAGGGGCCTCTTTTGATATCGTTATTTTATAATAGTCGGCCGCCGCCTTTTTTAATCGTTCAACCGGCAGCTTCATCGAATCATCTAATGCCATAATGACAACTTTCTGCATCTCAAGTGGAGAAAGTTTATATAAAAACGCAAGCTTTGCGATCATCAAACGTGACTCAGCTGTCAAAGCAGATGAAGGAACAAGCTGTTCGGAAAGACCTGCTCTCAGTAAGTCAAAATCAAATTGCCCATAATAAAATGGATAGCCTCTTTCTATCTCCTGATCTTCCAGCATATCCTGCGGTACATGCATATGAACAGGCTTATATACATCGGTGAATGTACGGGTCACCTCTTCATAGTCCTGTTTATCAACCTGTTTGCAGAACCGGTTGCGAAGCTTACGGTATGCCTGCTCTCCTATTTTGCTAAACAAAAACATGGATAGCAGGGGATCTGCAAAAAATTCTCTTGCTTCCAGCGGTCTCATTACCTCATAAATAAAGGTACGGCTGTCTTCCCCATCCTTACGCCATGTCCGTAGCAATCCTATTGCTTCAAGAGCAATCCGGGCTTCGAAAACCTCACGTACCGACATCCCTAACACATTCATTAAATAATAGTGCGTCATTTTTCCGGACGTATAATCTTCCCCTTCAGTCCAAAGCGTTAAATAAAGACTAACCGGCTGCGGACCTGTCAACGGTTGATAAAACAACGTTAATAATTGCCGTTCATTACTTGATAAAGCTTGAGGGAGCGCTATTTCAAAATGATCCGTTGCAAGCAATTCCTTATACATTTGAACCACTTCAATCACTCCTCATCCTATTATTTATCGCCTGTCTGCTTTTGAAGCAGGTCTTTCAATTCGTCAATAAAAACATTGATATCCTTAAATTGCCGGTATACAGAGGCAAAGCGGACATAGGCAACCTCGTCAATCTTTGCCAAACGGTCCATTACCATTTCCCCTACATCTTCAGAGCGAACTTCTGAATTACCGATACGGCGCAGATCTTTTTCAATACCCATAACCAGGTCTTCTAGAACGCTAAGTGCCACCGGACGTTTCTCGCATGCCCGAATAAGGCCGCGCAGTACCTTTTCCCGGCTGAATTCCTCACGCGATCCTTCCTTCTTCACAACAACTAGGGGTGTTTCTTCTATCTTCTCAAATGTTGTAAAACGAAAACCACAGGACTCACATTCACGGCGCCGCCTAATTTCCTTATTATCATCTACCGGTCTTGAATCGACAACGCGTGTTCCGTTGTACTGACAAGATGGACATCTCATACACATTTCCCCTGATTCTTTTCAATTTGTAAACCTATTATAGCAAATATCTCGCAAATGACGAATAACAATTCTTTTTTCTAAAACAAAAATGTCCCGCCCTCCAACAAGCACCCGTAAGTTCCAATACTGTGTTTACAGAAGCAGGCAGACTCTACATGGGATATGTTTTGCTGCTATCCATCTGTCGATATCTACTTCCTTTCCGGTGTCCTACATGCAATTTATATACTCTAAATAAGCATTTTCGTATACATAATTCACCATATAAAATGAAATAACAAGCTTCATTATATTACTTTAAGGTCATTTTTTCTTGTTAAAGGAAGCATCTTGTGCGGATCAATGCCATCATACACGTAACTTTCTTTCACTGTATGAAATAGACTGAAAAATACGGACTGTTTGGATGCATCAATCGTAACGATCAGCAACTGGTTCATTTGTGGGCATCCATTGTCACATGTCATTCATGCAAACCTTTTTTATGTTGCAAAAAGGAAAACCTTTTGCCTTTATTTGCGGCAAATGCTCATTTTTTTATACTGATTGCCTCAAAAATGAAGAAAATGGACTCTGTTTTCTGCTGTTTTTTGCCCATTTTGCTTCAAATATGGATAAAAACAGAATGGTTTACACCAAAAAATCAATGCTTAATCGTCCTAAAATTAATGGAAAAGTAACGGTTTTGATCGATATATGGGAGATTCTAAGCCTTTAATCCTCGTTCATTTGGTCGATAATATAACAAAACAAATCCACTATACAATAACTTCCAGCATCCCAAAAACCTGATGACTGCTTGCTTTTGGCATAAAAAAAACAGCCATTTCTTTTTTCTTCTGCCTATTTTTTAATCGCTATTTAGCCTGATATCGCCAAATGGACATACAACTTATAAAAAATTAAGTAACATGTCATTTATTTATAGTTAAGTTGTATATCAAATGTGGCAATCTGCTGTTTTTTCTGTTTGGAAGTGACGGGCACCACACTTTTTTTAAGCTAACAGAGGGGGCTGTCCTTTTTGTATGGAATAGATAGGAAGTAAATTTGCTCATGGTGAGTTATATACCAAAATATTAGTCTTTCCTTAAAAAAAAGACTAACCACCTTCATGATGGTCAGTCTCTTCCTATTATAAGATTATGCTTGAACTGCCGATAATTCGTTTACTACTTTTTTAGCTAAATCAACAACACGCGCCGAGTAACCCCACTCATTGTCATACCAAGCCAAAATTTTGACTTTGCGGTCGCCCATTACCATCGTTGTTAAACCGTCCACAGTTGAAGAATATGTTGTTGTATTGTAATCAGAAGATACAAGCGGATCCATTGAAATATTCAGGATCCCCTTCATCGGTCCTTCAGCAGCAGCTTTAAAGGCAGCATTTACTTCTTCTACTGTAACATCCTTTTTCACATCTACTACTAAGTCAACTAACGATACATTCGGTGTTGGGACGCGAAGTGCCATGCCGTGCAATTTCCCTTTTAATTCCGGTAATACTAGGGCCAATGCTTTTGCAGCACCTGTAGATGTAGGAATGATCGACGAACCGCAGTTACGTGCGCGGCGCAGATCTTTATGTGGGTTATCTAAATTGTTTTGGTCATTTGTATAAGCATGAACAGTAGTCATTAAACCATTTTCAATGCCGAATGCGTCATTTAATACTTTTGCTACAGGAGCTAGACAGTTCGTTGTACAAGAGGCATTTGAAATCACATCGTGTTTTGTGATATCCAACAGTTCATCATTTACACCAAGTACGACTGTAATATCTTCATTTTTTCCAGGAGCAGTTAAAACAACTTTTTTCGCGCCAGCTTCCAAATGCATAGCCGCTTTTTCCCGTTCATTAAATTTTCCAGTTGCTTCAATCACTAATTCTACGCCCATTTCTTTCCAGGGCAGCAGCTTCGGGTCACGTTCAGAAACAATTGCCACTCGCTTACCGTTTACGATTAACGCATTTTCCTCTGT
Source organism: Planococcaceae bacterium UBA3378 (assembly GCA_002359075.1). Lineage (GTDB taxonomy): Bacteria > Bacillota > Bacilli > Bacillales_A > Planococcaceae > Lysinibacillus_B. The sequence goes on along the minus strand of DEQA01000143.1, from coordinate 13,918 downwards.
TTCCACAGTTCCATTGAACAGCCCATGATTTGTGTCATACTTAATTAAATGAGCTAACGTTTCAGCCGGGTAGCTGGCGTTGATTGCTACTAAATTTAAGTCGTCTTGAACGATAGCTTGGCGGAATACCATGCGACCAATTCGGCCAAATCCGTTAATTGCGATAGAAACTGTCATAATAAAAAAGCCTCCTGTAATTAGGTTATCATTTTAAATGGTTATTTATGTGATTAGTATAACACATTACACAAAAAGTTGAACACTATTCGCGCAATATTTTAAAGTTGTTATTTTCAGAAAATGAATACACTTCTTTAATAGCCAAAATTCCGTCAGACTAAACAACATTATGTATAACCTACAAAATTGTGCGTTTTTCAGTAAAAAAAAGATACGACCGACGCTGTATCGGTCATATCTTTCTTTTCTAAGATCTTTATAACTGCAGCATGTTTGCCTACTGTACATTTCGCCTGCATCTCAAGCGAACACAATGTTAATCATAAAAATGTTGTCATACTTTGTTCCTGTTTTGCGCTCTTGCAGCGTGACAGGCGCTAAAGAGACATTCCTCCACAACTGGATATCCTCAATTCAGCTTACAGATATCATTCAATAATTGCCCATTTTTTCAGAATGGCTTCTAATTGCTGTGCTGTTGTCTTTATATCTCCATTATTATAAATAACTGCATCAGCCCCCTGCTCTTTCACTGAAATCGGAAGCTGAGAGGCAATACGGGCTTTTGCCTCCTCTATGGATAATAGATTACGCTTCATTAATCGCTCCAGCTGCACGTCCTCTTTTACAGACACTACAAGGATTTTATCTACAAAATGCTGCAGCTTGCTTTCAAATAACAACGGAATATCCATGATTACATGGGGTGCACCTTGCTGAAGATATTCCTCCCGCTGCCGGATCATCTCTACACGAATGGCAGGGTGAATGATATCATTCAGCATCTTCCGTTTTGCCGGCTCATGGAAAATAATCGCCCCTACTTTTTCCCTGTCCATCGTGCCATCCTTCTTTATAACATCCTCACCAAATGCCTCCGCAATTTTTACAAGTGTTTCAGTTCCCGGCTCTACGACTTGGCGTGCCACTAAATCCGCATCTACGATTGGGAGATCATAGCCTGCCAGCATTTTCGCTACCGTACTTTTCCCACTTGCAATACTTCCAGTTAATCCAATAATCATCGTGTGACACCTCTTATTTTTGACAGCTTGGGCAGTACGTTGATGTCCGCCCTGCAATAACGACTGACTTGGTAGCTTTCTGGCATACCGGGCAGTTTTTCTTACTATACATTTTCAGGCGTTCCTGCATACTGCCTGCGCCCCCATTCACACTCCGGTAATCAGAAATAGTCGATCCGCCGTTTTCAATACTTTCCTGCAGCACAGCACAAATAGCCTGAAACAGCTCAATTTTACGTTTTTTGCTGATTTGACAAGCTTTCCGGGTCGGCCGGATTTGCATTGCAAACAAGCTTTCAGTTGCATAAATATTGCCACAGCCTGAAATGACATGGCCATCCATAATTACTTCCTTAATTGGCTTGTTGGCATATTTCGGCAGCTCGCTCTTTTGCAGGAAATGCTCACATGCCCCCTCATCAAACGGCTCCGGCGCCATTTGCAGAAGCGGTGGATGGTCCGCCGCTTCTTTTAGAAAGCGAAGCTCACCAAACCGGCGAATATCCGAATAAACAAGAAGTTCACCTGTATGGAGAGTAAAAATCGCATGCACATGCTTGCGGAATTTTTCCTCTGTAATTTCTTCTACATCTTTTACGACAAACCATGCCCCGGACATCCCGAGATGGCTTACCATTAAAAATGTCTCTCCCCCTTTTTCCAGGTGAAAGAAAATATACTTCGAGCGGCGTGTGACCAGGCGAATTTTCATTCCTGCCAATACAAGCTCAAAGTCAGCCGGGTCTCCATTTTTTACGATACATTGCTTTCCCTGTGCCGCTCCGTTGTAAATGACTTCCGACAACATCACACTGTTAATCGTTTTCCCTTCTACAAGCGGCTTTAAATCCCTGACGACACCTTCAACTTCTGGTAATTCTGGCATAATGACTCCTTACTTCGCATCGTACCAGGTTGGACCGTATGAAAAGTCTACTTTCAGCGGTACGATTAATTCGATTGCATTTTCCATTACTTCCGGTACGATGCGCTCTAATATTTCGATTTCTTCTTTTGGTGCTTCGAAAATCAGTTCATCATGTACCTGCAGCAATAGCTTTGTCTGCAGGCCTTCCTCTTTCAAGCGTGCATCGATATCGATCATTGCTTTTTTAATAATATCTGCCGCACTTCCTTGAATTGGTGTATTCATTGCTGTACGTTCAGCAAAGCTCCGCATATTAAAGTTTGAACTATTAATGTCCGGCAGATAGCGTCTGCGGTTCAAAATAGTCGTTACAAAGCCCTGCTTCTTAGCATCTTGTATAATGTCATCCATATATCCCTGTACACCAGGGAAGCTCGCCAAATAATTCTCGATAAATTCAGCAGCTTCTTTTCGCGTAATATCAAGACTTTGCGATAATCCGTAATCACTGATGCCATACACGATACCGAAATTAACCGCTTTTGCTGTACGGCGCATATTCGATGTAACATCTTCAGGTGACGTAATTCCAAATACATTCATGGCTGTTCTTGTATGAATGTCCATCCCTTCACGGAATGCTTCCACCAGTACTTCGTCTTTGCACATATGGGCGAGTACACGAAGCTCGATTTGTGAATAGTCGGCAGCAAACAGTACCCATTCCGGTTTTGATGGAACAAACGCTTTTCTGATTTTACGCCCTTCCTCAAGCCGGATCGGGATATTCTGCAAATTCGGATCTGTTGAGCTCAGACGGCCTGTTGCAGTAAGTGCCTGCTGGAAACGTGTATGCACTTTGGAATCGCTGTGCACTACTTTAATGAGCCCCTCGATATACGTTGATTTTAGTTTAGATAACATACGGTAATCTAAAATATGTTTGACGATCAGATGCTTGGACTGCAATTTTTCCAATACATCTGCTGCTGTTGAATAACCTGTCTTCGTCTTTTTGATAGCCGGCAGACCCAATTTTTCAAAAAGGATGACACCTAATTGTTTTGGTGAATTAATATTAAATTTCTCTCCAGCCAGCTCATAAATCGTATTTTCAATCAGCTCCAGCTTTTGTGCCAGCTCATCGCCCATTTTTTCCAGCGTCTCAATATGCACTGTTATACCTTCTGATTCCATTTTTCCTAATATGCGGGCAAGCGGCAGCTCCAAATTTTTATAAAGCTCAAATTGTTCATTTTCCTTCAGCTTTTCTTCCAGCACAGGCTCCAGCATGAAAACGGCCAGGGCTTTTCGGGCAACGTGATCGGCAAGCTCTTTTTCATCAGGCCGCGACCATTTAGCACCTTTCCCATAAACCACTTCATTTGACTGCACATCCATATAACCGAATTCTTTTGCCAGGGCTTGTACATCATCACCCGAAATAGAAGGATCGGCAATATAGCTGGCAAGGCTGAGGTCGAATGTAACGCCTTTCAGTTCAATACCGTGGCGCTGGAGCATAGCCTGCGTTGCCTTGCTGTCCGCCATCAGCTTTTCTTTTGTTTCATCTTCCAGCCAAGACGTTAGTATTTCATTTGTAAAAGCATGCTCGATCGGAACATATATCGTCTGGCTGCCGTCTGTCAGAGCAATCCCTATAGCATCACAATCATGATAATGATCATTTTCCAGTTCTATATGGACAGCCATTTTATCAGTAAGCATTTGCGGTGTTATCTCTTCTACAACCTTTACCTCAATTGCTTTTTGCTCCGTTACCGTCTCGGTAAAGTCGCTTTTTTCAATTAAAGACTTAAAGCCCAATTCACGCCAAAGTGCCAGCAGTTCTTCTTCATTCGGTCCGGAATAGGAAAGATCACCAAGCGTAATATCTATCGGTGCCTCGGTATAAATTGTAGCCAGCTTTTTGGACATATGTGCCTGTTCTTCATTTGCTACAAGTTTTTCTTTCATTTTAGAGGCTTTCATACTATCAATTGCTTCGTATAATGCCTCTACAGAGCCGTATTCCTTCAACAGCTTGATGGCCGTTTTTTCCCCAACGCCCGGAACGCCCGGAATATTATCGGAAGAATCACCCATCAGGCCTTTCATATCAATAATCTGATGCGGTGTAAGCCCGTATTTTTCCTCAATATGTGCCGGTGTATATTTTTCAATGTCCGTAATTCCTTTACGTGTCACATACACTGTAATATGATTATCCGCAAGCTGCGTCAAGTCTTTATCTCCAGATACGATTACAACGTCCATTTCATCCTGCACCGCCTGCTTGGCAAGCGTTCCGATAATATCATCCGCCTCATACATCGGCAGTTCATACCGCTTAATGTTATATGCATCAATGAGCTTGCGGATGTATGGAAATTGCTCCGATAATTCAGGAGGAGTTTTTTGCCTTCCTCCTTTATACTCACTATAGGAATCATGCCGGAATGTTGTCTTCCCTGCATCAAACGCTACGAGCATTTTCGTCGGCTTTTCCTCCTCCACAATTTTTTGAAGCATCATTGTAAAGCCAAATGTTGCATTGGTGTGGATGCCCTGGTCGCTTGTTAAAGGCGGCAAAGCAAAAAAAGCACGGTATGCCAAACTATTGCCGTCTAAAAGAAGTACTTTCTCCTTTTTCATCGTATCTCCTCCGTTAATTCATCTCTTCTCTATTGTAAAACATATGTACGGTTTTACAAAATAAAAAAAGATGTCTGCGTAAAAGCAAACATCCTACTTCAATTTTTTAAATTTATAAGGCTCTGGTACTTCCTGCTCTTCTACATAGAAAATTTCTTCATAGATAACAGTCAGCAAGAAAGCATTCATAAATGAGAATATAATATATAACGGCATGCCGCCTAAGTCAAACGGCATTAGTCCACGGGCAAACGTTTCGACAAAACCGATTTGTGCGAAGAAGAAAATCATTCCGATCCCTACTTGCCAAATTGGCCGTTTATCTTTTCTTTGTTCAAATCTTAATACTTTTTTGAAGGAATTACGTACATCCTCCGCTATCACGAGACTTAATGCAAATACAACAATAAAGAATACCGGAACTGTTAAAATGTCGATATTCATTATGCTAAAGCCGGCTTGACTGTACCAAGCACTGACTGAAGCGGCCATGGCGAACGACAGCAATACATTTTGAAAAATCTTGCTCAATGTATATTCCCCCATTTTCATCTCTGCAATCTAGTATAACAAGATTCTTTTACTATTTTAAGTGATTTTTTGTCTATTTATTGAAGGAAATATATGAGAGTTTGTAAATGTATGGATCACTGCTGTAACCAGCACGTTTTACACAGAATTTCCGCCGCATACACTTCCTTCTTTTCTTCCTATTGTAATTGATATTGTTTGCAAGTAATAAAGTCCATGAAATCCAGATTCACTATGTGGTCATGCTCTGCTTCATTTTCACTTTTGAAAAAGATGACAGCAAAAGTAGCACGTCCATCCAACGGAAGTATGCGGTAATCCAATATTTCTTTAAATTCTTCTTTTAAGGAATAATGATCTATCTTCTTTATTTGTTCAGGTGCCAGCCCTTGATCCATTTCAGCGCGAGCAAAGCTGTAAATTGAATCATCCATCGCTGCTATAATGTTATTCCACGCCGGCTTACGCTGGCTGAAATAATATTCATACGGATTAACTCCATATGCAAAATAGCCTAACTCTGTTGTTCCTTCATCTGCAAAACGCAGCGGATGTACCTCTATGGGGATGATTTCCTGCCTCGTATTGACACGGAGTTCAATGTGTAACGGCATCATCTTTAAATGGAAGCTTTCGCCGAACTCCTTTAAATAATGATAAAATGGTTCTATATATGTAGAAAGCACCTTCTTGCTTGTGTAGCAAATCCGTCCGCCCATCTCATTGCTATCTTTACATTTCCTTTCAAAAATATTTAAAAGGACCGGCTCGCCCTCTTTGTCAAAATAGAAATCTACTGCGAACTCTTTTCCGACAATATATTCTTCTATAAGAAATTGTGTATTTTCAGCCGCATCAATTGTTTGATATGTATGTATAAATTGTGCCAATGATCTGCTGTCATTAAACTTATAGACCCCCTTGCTACAATAGCCCGCGATCGGCTTTAATATGATAGGAAAAGGCAGGTCCTTTCCCGTGTTTTCTTGTAATTCAGACAGAGTGCATGACCGGTAGAAAAAATTCGGATATTTAGAGGCCATTAATTTTCGGAAAGCCATTTTATTTTTAAATATATTAGCCATTTTCGTCACGTGGTGATCCCGCAAAAACTCGTTTAGTGCTTCCATTCCCATTTCAGCATTCATCATTATCCCTGTACAAATATTCCATTCTTGAAAAGGAGATGCCGCTGATAAAAAGCAGCCATGTGTCACATCAAAAATGGTTTCCCTGACTGTTGTAAGCGTGTTTGTAAGCAGCGGTGACACGTACCGAGTATCTAAAAATATCATGTATAATTCCCTCCTATATAGTTCTATCTAACTAACAATGTCTCTCGAAATATATCTATTAGTCCAATAAATAGTATACACAAAAATAGGAAATTAAGTTTATTTTTTATTTTTTCTGTTTTCACATTAAAAAGGAGAGAAATCCTATAATTAGATTTCTCTCCTTTTATGTTCTTTTTTATTCCATATAGCCAGAAAGAAGACGGGCATAAGGTGAGTCTGACGGAAGAATAATGACCGTATCCTCTCCAATCGTCTTTTTATAAGATTCTAACGTCCTGTATAATGAATAAAATTCCGGGTCTTTTGCAAATGCTTGGTTGTATATTTTGGCTGCCTCTGATTCTCCCTCTGCTGTAATAAGTGCAGCATTCTTTTTTGCTGTTGCCAGCAGTGATTGTACCTCTTGATCTGTCTGCGCCATAATTCGGTTCTTTTCAGCGTCCCCTTCAGATAAATAACGCTGAGCGATCGACTCACGCTCGGAAATCATCCTTGTATACACCGACTGCTCATTTTCAGCCGGCAGGTCGGTACGACGGATCCGTACATCCACAACTTCTATTCCATAATTATCATTTTTCAGCAGCTCATTTACTTGCTCTGTGACCTCATCATTAATAGAACCACGCGATGGATTTTCATCATTAATGATCGCTTCATAGTCCAACTGACCCAGCTTAGTACGTAAAATGGAGTAAATAAACTCCTCCATACGGCGCTCTGCATTCGGTAATGTACGGGCGTTTGAAATCAATGCCTTTGGATCTACAACACGCCAAACAGCATAATTATCAATAATGATGCGCTTTTTATCTTTTGTATTGATCTCTTCTTCTGTCATATCATAGGTCATTAAATTTTTCGGCAATGTTTCAATGCGCTGAATAAAGGGGATTTTCATATGAATGCCTGGTGTCTTCTGGTATTTGACAACCTCCCCAAACTGGCGGACAACTTTGTATTCATTCTCCTTAACGACATACACATTCATCATCGCAATAAGAAGGATCGCCAGCACTACTGCTCCTGTCACGATAGAGGTAGTCAGCTGTTTTACATTTTTCGGTTTTTTTGATTTTGGCACAACCTGCGGATCAGTTGGCTGGGAATTTTGCCTCTGTGTCCCCTTCCCTCCGTTAACCTTTTGTTGATTTTTGCTTCCGAACAGATTTCGGACAAATTCATCAAGATTTTTATTGCTCATCACTACCGCTCCCTTCTGTCTTCGGCTGTGACTGGGCCGGCTGGATCGGTAAGTATTTCAGCGTCTCCCCATCATCATTCATAATATAAATTTGGGCATTTGGCAGTACAGCCTCGAGCGTTTCAATAACAAGACGGTCGCGGGTAATCGCCTGATTCCCTTTGTATTGTTCATAAAGCTTATCAAAGACAGCTACTTCTCCTCTCGCCTGTTCAATACGCGCTGTTTTCTCACCTTCTGCACGAGAAATAATGGCTTCCTTTTCTCCTTTTGCTTCACTTTCCTTTTGGTTTTGGTATTTTTCGGCCTCATTCATCTTTGTGCTCTTTGTCTCACGCGCATCTGTTACTGCTGTAAAGGCTGCCCGCACTTCTTTATTCGGCAGCTCTACATCCTGCAATTTCACGCCAAGCACGCTAATACCAATATCATATTTTTTCAGCAGTTCTACAAGTAAATCTCGTGTATGCGACTCGATATCAGCCTTTCCATCTGTAAGAGCATCATCAATTGTCGAGCTGCCGATGACTGAGCGGATAGCACTCGATGTAGCACTATGTAAAATTTCCTGCGGGTCCTCGGAATTAAATAAGTATTTTTTCGGCTCTACAATGCGCCACTGTACGACTAGATCCGTCAAAACAATATTTTCATCCCCGGTAATCATCTTAGCATCAGAGCCTACTGTGCTAAGCGATCCATCTTCTTTTTCTTCATAACCAAACTTTAAACTATATGTTTCCTTCGATAAGACTTCTGCTTTTTGAATCGGCCAAGGCAGTTTGAAATGCAGCCCTGATTCATTGACAATATCATTGGCCTGGCCAAAAGTAATAACAACGGCCTGTTCCGATTCATCGACGGTATACCAGGAAGTCGTAACAACCAGTATAGCCAAGGCAGCAAAAAGCGTCAGTCCAATCCACATAAGTGTTCGTTTTGCACTCATTAAAAAACCTCCCCTTTTTTTATGTATAGTACATATACGGGTATATCTTACAAAAGATTCAAAAATATCAAAAATAAAGGTCCTTCACCATAAGTTAATAAGGATGACAAGCTAGTATGATCACGAGTTGATTGGAGTGGCGGCTCCTTGGAGATCAGCACGCGCTTAAAAATCCAATGATTTCGGGGTAATCCCCGTAATCATTTAGTTGGAGCCTTGCCCCCGAAGAAAGCGTCCAGCCAGAACGGAAATCAACCCCATGTTACGGTGATGAACCAAAATAAAACATATAATGTTCCTCTACAACCTTTCATTTGTAGATAGTGGATGTATGCATGGCTTACAAGCGTAGTAATATATACAAAAATAACAGAGCCATTCAGAAAAAATCTCTGAATGGCTCTGTCGTAAAAAGCATAAATATAATATGTTTTTAGGGGGTAAGGGAAAAGCCCTGCTTACTTATAGGACTCATTTTTATTCGAAACATGGGGGTTTCTAATCATTACTATAAACCCTCTCTTTTAATCTAGCATTTCGGTATTGTAAATTTCTTGTTAAGATAGGTGGAGCGGAAGCATTACGCGCATTGTTGTTCCTTTCCCTACCTCACTCTCCACCTGTATTTTCCCGTGATGTGCCTCTACTAAGTGTTTTACAATTGCAAGGCCAAGCCCCGTACCGCCTGAATCCCGGCTGCGGGCGCGGTCCACACGGTAAAAGCGTTCAAATACGCGAGGGATTTCACTCTTTTTAATACCAATTCCTTCATCAGTAATTTCCACTACTCCCCATTTATCCTTTTCAAACAATCTAATGGTTACAGTTGTTTCTTCAAAAGAATACATAATGGCATTAAAGATGAGATTAGTGAAAATCTGGATAAGGCGATTCGCATCCCCTTCCACCACTACCTCTTTTACAAAATCAATTTGGAATTGCATATTTTTCTCTTCTAAGCGTTGAGCTGTTAAATCTGCTGCCCTGACAAGCACTTCCTGCAACGAAGTCGGAATGATATCAACAGAAAAGCCATGCTGTTCAATTTTTGAAAGCTCCAATAAATCCTGAATGAGCATCTGCAGCCGATTGCTCTCCTGATGAATGATTTCCAAAAAGGACAATGCCATTCCTTCATCCTTATAAGCCCCGTCCAGCAAGGTTTCCGAAAAGCCCTTGATGGAAGTAATCGGTGTTCTTAATTCATGCGAAACGTTCGCTACGAAGTCTTTGCGAATCTGCTCCAGACGTACAAGCTCCGATACATCATGCATGACAATAACAACGCCTAACCAGCGGCCGTGGTCACCCACTACCGGGGCGCCGTATGCAAGCTTATACGTAATCCCCTGCTGCACTTCCATTTCAAGCTGCTTGCGGTATGGCATCTCTGTCATAAATACATGATCAATAAACGCTTCCAGCTCAGCCGGTAAATTAAGAGACAGGAAACTCTTTTCCTGCACCTCCTCATATCGATAGCCAAATCGCTCTAAAAATACTTTATTGACAATCGATACGTGCCCACCGCGGTCAATCATGAGCAGCGCACTTCCCATATTTTCGATCAATGTTTTTAAACGCTCTTCCTCTATCTCGCGTATTTTCGTAATATCCTGTAAGTTCCGGGCTAATATATTGATGGAGTTTCGAAGCTCTACTACCGTTTTCGGCCCATTGGCAAAGGCTCTCGCCCGGTAATTGCCGGCAGCAAGTTCATGTGCCGTCCTTGTGACATTTTCAATAGGCTCCACAAAATTTTGAATCATCTTTTTTGTCACAATACTAATCAATAAAAACGAGACGGCTAGTATAAATAATAATACGACCGCCAGCCTTGCCTTTATTTCCATAATAAAATCATCTTCAATTTGCAATCCATATGTTTCTAATAGCGCCTGCTCCTGGGAATAGGAAACATCAATTCCTTGCTCTTCAATGACGTCCATCATTCTTTGTTGGGCCTGTTCGGTATTTTCATTAATATAGGATTCGGCGTAAAAAGGAAAAAGCTGACCTATTGCAAAGCCTAGGACAGCTAAAATGATACCTACTAAACAAACAAATGAAAAAAACAAGCCATTGCTCATCGATTTTTTCATTTTTTTGGCTCCTCAAATTTATAGCCCAGCCCCCGTATTGTTTTAATGAAGACCGGCTTTCTACTATTTTCCTCAATTTTCTCCCGTAGATGACTGATATGCACATCTACAATGCGAGTATCTCCGGCAAAATCATAATTCCATACCGCACTGAGCAGCTGGTCCCGTGTCAACACACGATTCTTATTTTCCAATAGGTACACAAGTAGCTCAAATTCCTTTGGCGTAAATTCAAGCGATTCCTCACCTAGGAAAGCCTCAAATCGGTCGGGATATACCTTTAGCTGTCCATACTCATAGAAGACTTCTGATTTTTCCGTCTCTTCTTCCAATGGAGAAGGTGTAAATCTGCGCAGAACGGCCTTCACGCGTGCTATAACTTCACGAGGGCTAAAAGGCTTCGTCATATAATCATCTGCACCAAGCTCCAGCCCCAGCACCTTATCAAATTCATCATCTCTTGCTGTCAACATAATGATCGGTATATTTTTTCTTTCGCTGCGCAGCTCCTTGCATACTTCCATCCCATCTAATGTAGGAAGCATCACGTCAAGAATTATTAAATCCGGCGATTCTTTCATCGCCATTTGCAGCCCGACTTTTCCATCATGCGCAAGCAGTACACGAAAACCCGCCTGTTCCAAGTTATATTTTAACAATGTTGCAATCGAAACTTCATCTTCCACTACTAAAATTGTTTTTGCCATATACGATGCCTCCAATAATGATCTGAAACCCCCATTTCAAACCCTTTAATATGGAGGAGTGACTTTCACAACACCCTCAATAATAAGATCTTTATCTTTATTAAACGCTTTTACCCCTACATTCACTATATGATTTGAAACATCTACCCCATTGACCTGCAGGGTAAAATCAATGGTCTCATAATGGTATGCCGGCTTTACAAAAGAAAGCTGCTGTTCTACGATATGTGAACCCGGTCCAGGCATATGCTTTGAAATGGCAGAGGTAATAATACCATTCAACATGATCGGCGGTACAATCGGTGCTTTAAATGGTGTTTCCGCAGCATACTCATGCTGAATATAAAGCGGGTTGCTATCATTTGTCAGCCCTAAATACAAAAGAAGATCTTTATCCTCAATGGTTTCTGTCAAATGCAATTTCTCTCCAACCAATATTTCATCAATCTTTTTCCCTAACCTGCTTTTTTTTTGCAGCAAACATTATGCAACCCCTTCATTTACTGAGATTACTTTCATAGTACCAAGTTTTAGACAAAAGTACAATTAGCCAAATGAAACATCGCCATTTTTTTAGAAAAAGATGGCGACCATCGTGTTAACAAAAAAAGCCGTTAACAAAGCCCATTAAAGACGGCCTGTTAAACAGCTCTTTTCATTTATTGCAAGTTAAGATAGTACCTTCATGACATTGCGAACCGCTTCTGCCGAAACATCCAATGCCGATTTTTCCTTATCTGTCAGCTCCAGTTCAAAGATTTTTTCAATCCCATCTGCGCCTAATAAAGTCGGTACACCTAAATATAAATCACTATATCCATATTCGCCTTCTAAATAGGCGATGGATGGCAGGATCCGTTTTTGATCCTTCAAAATTGCTTCTGCCATTTCAATTAATGCAGCGGCAGGAGCGTAGTATGCAGAGCCATTCCCCAACAGGTTAACGATTTCCGCACCGCCGTTACGTGTACGGTCTACAATTTCTTCTAACCGCTCAGCAGAAATTAATGTTTCTAACGGAATACCACCTGCAAAGGAATAGCGGGTTAACGGAACCATCGTATCCCCATGCCCTCCTAATACAAAGCCTGTAATGTCTTTAACAGAAATATTCAGCTCTTCGGCGATGAATGCACGGAATCGGGCTGTATCAAGAACACCGGATTGACCGATTACACGGTTTTTAGGAAACCCTGTTGTCTTATACACTGTATATGTCATAGCATCAACCGGGTTTGTCAGTACTAGGATGACAGCATTCGGTGAATATTTAGCAATTTGCTCAGATACTGAAACCATTACTTTCTGGTTGATCTGCACTAAGTCATCCCGGCTCATTCCAGGCTTGCGTGCAACCCCGGCCGTAATAATCACTACGTCTGAATCAGCTGTATCTGCATAGTCAGATGTCCCTTTTACATACGCATCATATCCTTGGACAGGTGCTGCTTCCCACATATCCAAAGCTTTCCCCTTCGTTGGGTTTTCCGCTGCCGGTATATCCACCAGCACTACATCACCGAGTTCTTTCTGTGCTGCCAGAAATGCTGCTGTGGCACCAGTGAAGCCTCCACCGATTATAGAGATCTTTTTACGTTTCAATGTCATTCGAATACGCTCCTTTATTTAAGAATTAGGTTTTACACTCTTCCCGTTTCTTACTCTACTCAATCAAAAGAAATTGCAGGCAGTATTATGTACCGTTTCCTACCATTATATTCTGCCGCATGATTGGACAGTTGAATTATTATTTTCATAAATTTTGCTATGCTTTCTTATTTTCTATTATAAGATTCAATTTCTATATTTAGTGTAGAGGATTCAATTGATAGATTCAATATTCAGAACGTATTCTCTCCATATTTTTATATAAAAAAAGAGGGAAGAGACGAGTCTCTTCCCTCTTTTTGTACAAGGCGTAGAAAATTCTACCTATTGTACAAATTGTTTTTATGATTGTTTTACTATTAATTATCCAAAAACAAGTAATTTGTGAGAAAATTCACATGTATTTACAATAGAAAATTAAAGAATTATAGATTTTCGATTAATTTGTTAGCAAACTCAGAACATTTCACTTCTGTAGCGCCGTCCATTAAACGAGCGAAGTCATAAGTTACATACTTAGAAGAGATTGTTTTCTCTACAGATTTAGTGATCATATCAGCAGCTTCCTGCCAGCCAAGGTGCTCAAGCATTAATACGCCTGAAAGTAAAACTGAAGATGGATTTACTTTATCTTGACCTGCATATTTTGGAGCTGTACCATGAGTAGCTTCAAAGATTGCATGACCAGTTACGTAGTTGATGTTAGCACCTGGAGCGATACCGATACCACCAACTTGTGCAGCTAATGCATCTGAAATGTAGTCACCGTTTAAGTTCATTGTAGCTACTAC
>DEQA01000144.1 GCA_002359075.1 Planococcaceae bacterium UBA3378 | reverse complement strand
ATTTTTGAAAGATCCTGTTTTAAATAGATAGCATCATAAACCGGATAATAAATGCAGATGCCTAATAAAAATACGCCTAACCAGAACATAAATTTGTTCTCCTTTTCAATAAAATACCATATTCATTTGAATATATTTTTATTATACTGGTAGATAATTGAAAACAAACAAAATATACGGATCGGAATATTGGAGGGGCAAAATGGGATTTGGAGCTACATTAAAAAGCATACGAAAAAACCGGAATATGACCCAAAAGGAACTGATAGAGGGAATTGTCCAGCAGGGAACGTATTCAAGAATCGAGAAGGATCAATTGCAAATAAGTGCAGAGCTCCTTGTACAACTAGTGGAAAGACTCAATATATCATTGAATGAATTCCTCTACATTCATCACCAGTATGAAGCGAAAGAACGGGAAAAAATACTGAAGGATTACCGGGAAATGGAGCTCACGCTGCCAAATGAAATAAAGGACCAATTGCACAATATTGAGCACTATTTAAAAAGACAGCCGGATAATGGGGTTGAACTGCTCTTTGATTCCTTCCGGGCATTGCTCATCCTAACACAGGAAGATGATTTAGAAGCCGTAAGGGCGATAGCAGAACATATTTGGGAGAGGGTCCAAAAGTTAGATCACTGGTATATTGAAGATATGGAATTGCTGAATTCGATTATTGTCTTATTCCCGTTGGATACCGCTATTCATATTACAACAACGGCCATCAAAAGGTTAAATGCCTATGATGATTATGAAAGAGATATAACATATTTGAAACTCTATTTTCAGTTAAATTTGACGCTTTTATATTTGGAAAATGAAGAGTACGAGGCGTGTATTGAATGGCTGGACCGGACTTACAAGAAATTCAAAAGAAAATTAACCTACCAATCATTAGGCTATATTTATACATATAAAGCGATTTGCCATCTTCATTTAAACCGACCATATGAGGAGGAAATCCGAAAGCTGGAGACGCTGATGGATTTATTTGACGATCGGGAGGTACTGTTCTTTTTGCTGGAGGAGATTGCTAAACAGAAAACAACTATTAAATAAAGACTAATTCTACATAAAGGCAGGTAACAGAGATGACAAAAAATAAAGTGATTTTCTGCATTATTATGGGCTCCTTCTTATTATTGTTTACGCTTGGTGTTGTTTATTATGATTTTTTTGTTCCTAAGATTGGGCCTCTAGGTGCAGGAGAGCACCATTGGACGACCATTGTCATGTATAGCTGTAACTTTGTGTTAAGTATCATAACGATTTTGTCAGGAATTTTTGGTGGACTTAAGCTGAAGAAACGTGATTCTGTGTCAGCTGTATATGGTAAAGAACGGGGAGCTGAACAAACGAAAGTGCGGAATAAATAATACATATCTTCCTCATCTTCTCGGCCCGATACAGGCTGTGTCACCTGTTCCGTTTCTAGATGTGATGCGTAAATTTCTGTTTTCCTCGTCCAAAAAATAACATCCGTCAAGTGAATCAATATTTACTAATGGCGAAATTGTTTGAATTCGCTGCTTTCACTTGCATGGTAAAATCCGAAACCTTCTATATATCCTTCCAAAAGAGTCTATACTTCATTTTACAATAAAATATATTTCCAAATTACTGCTGGGAAAGCTATTTTCCTGAATTGTATTGAAAAGGCTTTTCCGTTCTAATTTTTCATCTCTTTATTACTAAATTTTTCTGGCAAGAAATTAAGAGGGACCATACACGTATCATCATGTATACTAAAATATGAGAAATGATATAATTACTGGATTGACAGACTGGAACAACTACATTAACGGCACTGAAATCTTATAATATTATGTTCAATGTAGCTTTTAGTAAAAGGCTTCAAACCAGCACTTTTCAACATTAATTAAATGCAGTACTACATACAATTACACATCAAAGGAGAACATCAATGGGTCTGAAAGAAGAATTAAAACGGGAAATGCGTAATGCGAAAAAAGATGCGGCAAAGGAGGTCGACAAATATTGGGCGATTGACTTTGATGGGCATAAAATCGAGATACATAACAAAATGATGGAGGAAACATTGACTGTCGATGGCCAAATAATTGACCGCTACACCCGCCAGTCGATGTGGTCACACTTGATTCCGTATTCTACATTGTCGGGAACTTTCCAGAGTTCAGATGGGGAAATGCATAAAGTACACGTGAAGATCGGCGGCTTTGTCCGGCTGAATATTACGGTGAAGATAGACGGACGCATTATGTTAAAGGAAGCTGTGACGCTGGAATTTTTACCTTGGTCAAATAAGGAAAAAATCGTGCCATATCTCGAAAAGCAGGTGCAGGAACATGGGCGGATACTACATACCGATTTACCTGATGAGGAATATTTATTTGATGAAAACCATCCAAAGCTGGCACCGGGGTTATCAGACCGGTTGCTGGCGGATGTCGTGACACCTTTTTATACAAAAAAGCTCCTCAAGTTGTTTATGGAGCAGGTAGAGAACCCGACAAATCAAACACGGAAAGCGACATATGAAAAGATTCAGGAGGAAATGGTGATCAGCTATTTTCACGAATTAGTGGAGCTGTTCATGCAGGAGGAGAAGGATGAACAGCGTGTGCAGACAGAAGCACTTTGGCTGCTTGAAAATGCAGCGCACCGGGAAGTCGCAAAGTTTGCGATGGTGATTTTGGGCTGCACCAATTGCGATGCCTACAAGGAGCGTTTGCAGACCATTGCATTACACGAAGAATTTACAGGGGTTGCTTTGTTTGCGTTGAAAAATGGAACACGGAATGTAAATGATTATATTTGGCAGCTGGCCCAAACTGTAAACGGTTGGGGGAAAATAGAGGCCGTTAACTTTTTGGAGCCTGAAACAGACGAAATCCGCCAGTGGTTTTTAATAGAAGGAACGAAAAATGATATCCTGAACAGCTACTCCTCGGTTGTTTGTGCGGAAAAAGGCAGGCTCGATGTCGTCCTGCACGAACCGGATATATCAAATGAATTATTTGTTGGTGCGACTGAGATCATTGAAGGTCTGCTGTCAGAGGACGGACACAGGCCGATTGACGAATATGAATATGCGGGGCAGGTGCTTATGCGCTATGCCTATCATGCTAAAACCAACTGCCAGACGCTGGAAGACTTTTATATGCTGACGCGTATTGCCGATTATATGAACGTCGATGAAGAAACATGGAATGACCGCTATGAAAACAACTGGAAGCCCCATGAGCGACGTGCCGCACATGAAGCCATCCAGGAAATTGCGGCAGACCCTAAATGGCAGCAGGAAGCATTAGCAATACTCCATTCAGAAGAGAAGGAGCAGTTACAGGCACTAGCAATTGCCAAGTTTTATAAAGCGGATATTAAAGAATTACTATTTGAAAAGCTGAAAAAAGAGCCTGCTAACATCGAATATCATGTAGCATTACTGGAGATGAAGGAACAGAAAGTGACGGAAGCTTTAGTAGCGATGACAGACCGCTATGATTCACTTGATGAGCTAGCGGATGAAGAGAAGCTTACCGTTATTATACTGCTGCAAGCATTAAGGGGTTTTGAAGGAATGGGACTGGCTTTCATTGAAAAATGTCTGCGTTCAGCAGATGAAACAGTGCAGGGCTTTGCCTTGTCGACAATGAGCGAACAGGAGAAAGCATCCTGGAACACACCTGAGATGGTAGAGGCACTGAAGCATGTTGCCGGTGCTTCTACGGATAAGGAAAACCGCCAGGCGGCAAAGAGTTTGTTGTGAATGTAAACAGTAATGAACAAAAACGTCCTTTGTTCTAGTAAAGGAGATGTCATGTTGGATTGGAAGGATATTAGAATCGAAAATGTTGCTTGTATAGAAAAATGTGTGGCTGAATTTGAAATTAGTGCTCTGAATTTTTTTGGAGAATTATTTGAGGGAGATTTTATTCCCTATGGTCTATTTAAAGTGAAAATCTATGAAAGTCAAACCAGCTCTTATTTTTCAGGATTCACAAATCTCAGGATAAAAACTTCAGAAGGCGGTTACGAAGGAGGATATGGCTCCGGAATTTCTATTGAATTGTCCTTAGAAAACACCGTTCGTAATTTCATGGAGGAACTAATGGAGTATAAACGCCAGAAACAATCAGGGCTTTGCGAGGATGATTTAATGTTGTTACCGTATGATGAATATTAATCGGCGCGTTAAAAAAATGCAGGAAATGAAGGGGAGATGAGTATGGGTTTGCGAGAAAGAATAGAAGGTATTCATAATGAAATTGATTTTTCCGGTTCGGTTTTGGCGGAAGACCGGAACGGGGAGTTACTGTTAAACGAAAGCTTTGGGTTTGCCAATCGTTCAGAGCAAATCCCTAATACACCGTCAACCCGGTTCGGTATAGCATCAGGCTGCAAGCTATTTACTGCTATAGCCGTTCTCCAGCTTATTGAAAAAGGAAAAGTCTCTTTAGATACGAAAATTAAAGATGTTCTTCTATATGATTTTAAACACTTTGATGAGGACATCACCATTCATCATTTGCTGACGCATACTGCCGGGATTCCCGATTATTTTGATGAGGAGGTCATGGGTGACTTTGAAGAGCTGTGGATTCAAACACCGATGTACCATGTCCGGCAACTGGAAGATTTTCTGTCGTTATTACAGCATCTGCCGATGAAATCAAAGGTCGGTGAAAGGTTTGACTATAACAATGCGGGCTATATTTTGCTTGGTCTGATTGTTGAGCAGGCGAGTCAAAGTAGATTTGACGAATACGTCGTAAAGAACATTTTTCTAAAAGCGGGCATGACGAGCTCGGGCTATTTTGAAATGGATGCTCTGCCTGCTCGTACGGCACAGGGTTATATCGATTTTGAGGATGGTACTTGGAAAACAAATATTTATTCCTTGCCGGCAAAAGGCGGGGCGGATGGGGGCGCGTTTGTTACAGTGCATGATATGGCGAGGCTGTGGGAGGCACTGATGAATTATTCATTATTAAATGAAGAAACAACGAAGCTGCTGCTGACACCGTATGCTAACGAAAATGAAGAAGACTACTATGGCTACGGAATCTGGATCAAAAAGAAAAATGAAACCATTTTTAAATACCATGTTATGGGCTATGACCCGGGTGTCAACTTTCACTCTGCCTATTATCCTAATACATCAATCAAAGTAGTTGTATGTTCGAACAAGTCAACCGGAGCATTTCAGATAATGAGCGGAATAGAAGGGGAATTGATAAAAGGAAACGTTTTATAAATGAGCAGGGGCTAATTGTATAGAAAATAAGGGAAAATCAATGTAGGGAATCGATATATTATTCCCTCTAGAAATTAAAGATGGAAGTGTAGAATGTAGTCACTACATTCTACACTCAAGTCATTCCATAAAACGCAGTCCCGTTTTATAAACAGCCGCTATACAGTTAAGGAATATACGAGGAATTCTTTTTGGAAAATACGGTTTCACGTATCCTTTAAAATATACTTTTTGCAGGTCATCCCACTGTCTGTCTTTTTTCGTTTGGCGAAAGCGTGCTACATCGATTAGCTTCACTTCCTGGTTGATGGTAATCATGATGTTTTTCAGGTGAATATCCGAGGGATTGAGTCCGGCATTTCTTGCTATTTCCAATGCTTCATTAATAGCATGTATTTTTTCTTCCGGGATATAGATACCGTTCTCTAGGTAGTGGAATAATGTATGTCCGTCCAGGTAATCTATTGCAATATAATTTGTGCCCTCCTCATGAAGAGCGGGGTAGTAGCTGCCGGATGGAAGCTTTCGATAGATCGCGGCTTCTTCTGTTGCAATATATGCTTTATCGGGGAAGAAAACTTTTAAAGCAATCTGTTCATTCTTCACCTTAAATACATAGGCGCTTCTTCCCGCTCCAATTAATTGCAGCGCATTACTGTAGCTTTTCAGCCGGGGGTTCCTTTTCTTTTTCTCCATGACTACACTATTGGCTAATGCTTGATACTTCACGAAATACACCTCGTATTAAAATAATATATGCCTTACAAATGGGGTTAGTCATTTATATAATGATCCATCATGAGTAAATTTACTTTCTAATGTATTCTATGCAAAAAAAGACAGTATCCGCTCTGTTAGTTAAAAAGATGATATGCGACATTTCCAAACAGCAATAACGTTCATTTGCCATATTTGATATACAACTTAACTATAAATAAATGACATGACACTTATTTTCTTATAAGTTGTATGTCCAGTTGGCGATAGCAGACAAATTCGCTGCTGAAAAATAGTCCAATGAAAACAGACACAGCTGTTACTAGGGCGTCAAAAGCTAGCAGTTATATTGTTTTCAGTCTGCCTGAAGTTGTTGTATACTGGATTTACTTTGCTGTGTGATCAGCCAATGG
>DEQA01000287.1:9217-9480 GCA_002359075.1 Planococcaceae bacterium UBA3378 | reverse complement strand
CATAAGGAAAGTAAGTAATGTAAAAATCTGTTATAATGTAATGTGAAAAGGTTTATAGGTGTTTTACATATCATGATGTTCTAGGAGGTGAAGTCTTACTTTGACGAGTAAGACGGCTGCTTGACCATAGTGAAATTAACGATCTTTACCATATTGCTTGCCTTAACTGCTTTTTTCGTGGCGACTGAATTTGCTATCGTGAAGGTGAGGCAATCGCGAATCGACCAGCTGGTTGCTGAAGGCAATGATCAGGCCATGTCAGC
>DEQA01000287.1:8833-9048 GCA_002359075.1 Planococcaceae bacterium UBA3378 | reverse complement strand
GCTTTTTTGATCGCTACCTTTTTGCATGTTGTGGTGGGGGAGCTTGCACCGAAAACGTTTGCCATTCAAAAAGCGGAGGCCATCACGCTGGCTTTTTCAAGGCCGATCATGCTGTTTTACAAAATTCTTTTCCCATTCATCTGGTTTCTCAACGGCTCGGCCCGGCTGCTGGTCGGTATATTCGGAATGAAGCCGGCGAGCGAGCATGAGCTGTC
>DEQA01000287.1:7857-8636 GCA_002359075.1 Planococcaceae bacterium UBA3378 | reverse complement strand
GAGGAGCGGTATACGCGCTATCCGATTTACGAGGGGGACCGGGATAATATTATCGGCTTTCTCAATATAAAAGATTTTTTAACCCAGGGAATGAGCAACCGGATTACGGCGGCCAATTTTTCACTGAGGAATTTTTTAAATCCCGTCATTAAAACAATTGAGACAACACCGATCCAGCAGCTTCTGCAAAAGATGCAGAAGGAGCGTACCCATATGGCGATCCTGCTGGATGAATACGGCGGTACGAGCGGACTTGTGACAGTCGAGGACATTTTGGAGGAGCTTGTCGGCGAAATCCGGGATGAATTTGACGAAGACGAGCAGCCTCCTGTGCGTAAGCTGGGAGAAGGACATTATATTATTTATTCTAAAAGCCTGCTGTACGAAGTAGACCAGCTGCTGGGGCTTGCGCTGGAGGAGGAGTACCCGGAAGTTGATACGCTGGGCGGCTGGTATTTTACGAATGATATGGAGCTTGATACGGGCTCGTATGTCGACCATGAAAACTACCGGTTTACTATTCATGAAAAGGATGGCATGCAGCTTTATTATATTGAAGTTCGGCAAATTTCATAAACTAAAAGAAGAAACCAGAAAAATTTCTGGTTTCTTCTTTTTTATTCGGGGTAAACACATATCAAACAGATAGGGAGGCTACTACAAAATGAAAAAGTCATGGATATTACTATCAGCACTTACGTTATCACTAGGATTGGCAGCTTGTGGTGACGATGAAGATCCAGTAAACGACACAGATGTGATTGAAGAAGACGGGGACA
>DEQA01000287.1:7172-7797 GCA_002359075.1 Planococcaceae bacterium UBA3378 | reverse complement strand
GGTGACACAAATACCGACACAGAAACAGATACTGACACAGACGGCGGTACTACAGGCACAGACGGCACAGGTACTACAGGTACTGATGGCACAACAGGTACAACTGGTACTGACGGTTCTACCGATACAAACTCTACTGACGGCAACAATTAATCTTGAAGCTATTACCTAAATTTTCTCGAAAACTTTAAAGCAAGTTGTCACTCTACCCTCTTTTTGCTATACTGTTACTAGTTGTAATGTTTCAAATGAAAGAGGTGGACATTTTGCATACGGTAATAACTGTTTCATTAATCATCGTTGCTTTAGCTTTAATCGTCGTAGTATTATTACAATCAGGTAAAAGTGCTGGTTTATCAGGGGCCATCTCTGGTGGGGCAGAACAACTTTTTGGTAAACAAAAAGCACGCGGTATGGATCTTGTATTGCACCGTGTAACAATCGTGTTATCCGTGCTGTTCTTTATCCTTGCCCTGGCTATTACAAAATTTTAATACGAATGATCAAACGCCTAACCGACATTGGTTGGGCTTTTTTGTTAATATAAAGATAAATAAGCGAAGCGGAGGACCATCATGCGAAAGGCAGAAAATAAGCCCTTTTTCTTTGAGGCCGGACCACGTGC
>DEQA01000287.1:1338-7080 GCA_002359075.1 Planococcaceae bacterium UBA3378 | reverse complement strand
CAGTACAGAGGGCACGGCACAGCCCCGGAAGAGCTCATAAAAACAAATCCGGATGAATGGTGGCAGGATGTGCAGGACGCGTATAACCGTCTGCAGGAAGCCGGCTATCAGGAAATCGCTGTAGCAGGCCTGTCTCTTGGCGGCGTTTTTTCATTGAAATTAGGACTAAATCAACCAGTTAAGGGAATTATCACTATGTGTGCTCCGATGACAATGCGCACGCTCGATCTCATGTTTGAGGGCGTACTTGCTTATGCCAAGCAGTATAAGCGATATGAAGGAAAAACGGAAGACGAGATCGAAAAAGAGGTGGAGGCAATCCGCCAAAAAGGTATGCCTTCCTTACCTGAGCTGCAGAAGCTTGTCTCGGATGTACGGGGAGAGGTCGATTTGGTATATGCCCCGTTATTTGTCGTACAGGCGGTAAATGATAACATTATCGACCCAAAATCTGCGCATTATATATACGAAGAAGCGCAATCTAATATGAAAGAAATAAAATGGTATGAACAATCCGGTCATGTGATTACACTCGGCCGGGAAAAAGATCAACTGCATGAGGACATCTATCAGTTTTTAGAAAAGCTTGATTGGCGTGTCTGATGTTGAAATAGAGATTCCCATTAAAGGAGGGACATTCATGACACAAAAAAATGAATTACAAAAGCGCATTCTCGCCTTCATGAAGGAGGACGACTATAAACCGCTAACAGTTGCCGAAATTGAAGATGCCTTTGAATTAGAAGAGGCGGAAGAATTCAAGGAACTTGTAAAAACGCTTGTCAAAATGGAGGCACAAGGGTTAGTTGTTCGTTCACGCTCCAACCGTTATGGTTTACCGGAACGGATGAATTTATTACGCGGGCGTTTTATCGGCCATGCAAAAGGCTTCGGCTTCGTGACACCGGAAGAGGCAGGAATGGATGATATTTTCATCCCGCCTCATGAAATTAACGGTGCCATCAACGGCGATACGGTACTAATCCGCGTGATGAAGGAGTCTTCCGGCGACCGCCGGGAGGGGACAGTTACGAAAATTGTGGAACGCGGCAAAAC
This sequence comes from Planococcaceae bacterium UBA3378, assembly GCA_002359075.1. Lineage (GTDB taxonomy): Bacteria > Bacillota > Bacilli > Bacillales_A > Planococcaceae > Lysinibacillus_B. The sequence goes on along the minus strand of DEQA01000287.1, from coordinate 6,024 downwards.
AACCTTTGTCGGCACATTCCAGGCAAACCGCGGCTTTGGCTTTGTCGTACCGGATGACAAAAAGCTGAATATGGATATCTTCGTTGCCAAGGAAGATACACTCGGTGCGGTGGACGGCCATAAAGTCGTTGTGGAAATTACCGAATGGCCGGATGATATTAAATCTGCAACAGGGGTCATCACAAAAATCCTCGGGCATAAAAACGACCCGGGCGTTGATATCCTCTCGATTATCTACAAGCACGATATCCCGCCGGAATTTCCTGCAGAAGTAGTCGATGCTGCCACGAAAGTACCGGATGAGATTTCAGAGGAGGATTTAGTCGGACGACGCGACCTCCGCGGCGAAACAATTGTCACGATCGATGGTGCTGATGCCAAAGACCTTGATGATGCTGTTACTGTCACAAAAAATGAAGACGGGACATACAAGCTTGGGGTACACATTGCAGACGTCAGCTATTATGTAACGCAGGATTCCATCATTGATAAGGAAGCGTATGAGCGTGCAACATCTGTTTATTTGACAGACCGCGTGATTCCGATGATCCCGCACCGCCTGTCAAACGGCATTTGCTCCTTAAATCCGCAGGTGGACCGTTTAACGCTTTCCTGTGAAATGATTATTGACGGGCATGGACAGGTGATCAAGCATGAGATTTTCCAAAGTGTCATCAAAACGACAGAACGAATGACGTACTCTGATGTGTATAAGCTGCTAGAGGAGCGGGATGAGCATCCTGAGCTGGTAGAGCGCTACGAGTCATTGATCCCGATGTTTGAATTGATGGCGGAGCTGGCAGAAATTCTGCGCAACAAACGGATGAACCGCGGGGCAATCGACTTTGACTTCAAGGAGTCGAAGGTGCTTGTCGATGAAGACGGCTGGCCGACTGATATTGTCCTGCGCGAGCGTACGGTGGCAGAGCGTCTGATTGAGGAATTCATGCTGGCTGCCAATGAAACAGTCGCCGAGCACTTCCACTGGATGGAATTGCCGTTCCTTTACCGTATTCACGAAGATCCAAAGCCTGAGAAGCTGCAGCGCTTCTTCGAGTTTGTTACTAACTTCGGTTTGGTCATCAAGGGAACAGGTAACTCTGTTCATCCGAAAGCGATGCAGGAAATTATTAAATCAATCGAAGGATTACCGGAAGAGCCGGTCATTTCAACAATGCTGCTCCGTTCGCTGCAGCAGGCACGCTATTATCCGGAATCGATCGGTCACTTTGGTTTATCGACTGATTATTATACGCACTTTACATCACCGATCCGCCGCTATCCGGACTTGATTGTACACCGCTTGATCCGTACGTATTTAATCAACGGAGACACATCAAAAGAAACGGTTGTCCACTGGAATGCCGTCATGGATGAAATCGCAGACCATACATCCGAGCGTGAACGCCGTGCTGTTGATGCAGAGCGTGATACAGATGCTCTGAAAAAGGCGCAGTTCATGTCCGATAAAATCGGCGAGGAATTCATCGGTATGGTATCTTCCATCACGAACTTCGGTATTTTCGTGGAGCTGCCAAATACGGTGGAAGGTCTTGTGCATATCAGCAATATGACCGATGACTATTACCGCTTTGAGGACCGCACAATGGTCATGATCGGCGAGCGTACAGGCCGCCAGTTCCGTATCGGGGATGAGGTAAAGGTACGTGTGGCAAATGTCGTGATTGAAGAATCGTCCGTCGACTTTGAAATCGTCGACATGGTGCAATCCGCCAGCAGCCGTTCGCGCAGGGTAGCACCAAAGGTTATTTCGGCAGGGCGGCCAGGTAAAAAGCGCGGCGAGCGTTCCGAACGACGTGATAAACGCAGCGGCAAAAAACGCGGAGAGAAGGATAAGGGCGGCAAGCGCTCCTCTTCAAGTGAACGCGACCCACGCGGACGCCGCAAGGATGGAAAAGAAAAGCCTAAATTTTACGAAGGCATCGCGAAAAAAGGCAAAAAGAAAAAAAGAAAAAGATAACTTGCATCTTTAAAAAGGAAGCAGGGGTGAAAAACGGGCTGGAGAGGGCGTATCTCTAGCCGTTTTTTAAAATAAGAGCTGAGATGCACGTTCGAACATTCGCTCCTGTTGCCGGAATCTTGCTGAAGGGCTTTTGTTTTATGTAAAATAAATAAAAAGCTATTTTGGCACTTGATGCAGCAAAACGGGAGCGAAAGCGCTTTTCTTGCGCTATAATAGGAATAACCTGCAAGGGAATGCCTTGCACTGAGGAGTTGTAACATATGGCTAAAGGACAAGGGAAAGTACTGGCCCAAAATAAAAAGGCCGGCCACGATTATTTTATCGAGGAGACGATTGAAGCGGGCATGGTCCTCACGGGAACGGAAATTAAGTCAATCCGTGCAGGCAAGGTACAGCTGAAGGACTCGTTCGTACGCCTCCGTCATGGTGAAGCATGGATCATCAACATGCATATTTCTCCGTTCGACCAAGGAAACCGCTTCAACCATGATCCACTGCGCGAGCGGAAGCTTTTGCTACATAAAAAACAGATCAGTGAACTTGTCGGAGCTGTCAAACGGGACGGCTACACGATCGTGCCGCTGAAAATGTACATCAAGGACGGCTATGCAAAGCTTCTGATCGGCATCGGTAAAGGGAAAAAAGATTACGATAAACGCGATGACATGCGTAAAAAAGAAGCAAAACGCGAGATGGAAAGAGCATTCAAGGCACGCAATCAATAAGCGGCTATTTCTTTTCTTGCTGGGGCAGTAGTCTGCGTCGGGGAAGAAGAGAGGAAATACACGGGAATTTAATATTTTTTAAAAGCATGAATGGGTATAGTGATAAGCGCATTCATGCTTTTTTGTTTGGAATAAGTTTAGACATTTCTCCACAAGCAAAAAAGAGCACAATTCTTTTCTAGAATTGTGCCCGATTATTAAGAGGGAAATGCTGTTTCTGTTCTTTTTCCCCAACATCAACAGGGGCAGAACAATGTTAAATTTTTTAGCAATTCACGATTTTTCTCTATGATTTCTCTGTTTTTAGCTATCGTTTCCTTAATACTTAAAGGCTTTTCATTAGCGATAGCTTTAGGGTTATTTTCTACATTTGCAACTGATGGAGGTACTGATTTCTTATTCTTATTTTTATCCATATCAATGTAAGCCTCCTGTATGTCATTTTTTTATTGATTGAATACGAGATTTATGTTGAAATCACGTGGGAAAATGAAACCATCCAATTGTTACATCATAATTTACTTTGCAGATCCTCTGAAAACCTAAAGACCATAACGCGTTCACCGGTTTTTGTACTCAAATCGGTATGAAAACTTACCACTTCAAAACCTGTTATCGTTGCTAGTGCTTCTTTTATTTCTCCCACGCCTGATTCCACCAGGCTATTTCGCATTTTTTTAACTGATAATAGGCCTTCTTTTTCTTGGCATACTACATATTCAGCAGGTGTTAAGACACCTTTCAACACAACAACTACCATATCTCGCACGATATCTGATTTAACTGATACGGAGCCGCGCCCAAGATAATTTTTTTCCCAATGAGTCAACACTTTACTGATCTCGGCTTCAAGAATACCTTTTGTTTTATCCATAATGACTTCCTTTCATTCTACAATTAATCGGTATACATTTATTTACTTACATTCCGCTATAGCCTTTATTTTTTATGATAAGCGAAAAATATCCTTTTCCTCTTGCGGACAGACAAATAACGGAAAACCTCTTCTCTCAAGGTCCCTTTGAAATCAGCTGATGCAAACTAAATCCAAGATGTCGAACAGATAAATTTTCTCTCTGCGCCATTTCTGCCTAGTCAAATGCTTTCATTTATAAAAAAAACCGACAATTAAAAAGATAATGGCCTCCAATACTTATACCATTATACTTTAGAAATTGTCGGTTTACTTTTAACTAACCTAATCTAGGTTCTTTAAATCGTCTACCTGTTGTTGATAACCACTTTATTTTAGTTTCCTTTTTGGCTTTGGAATGATAATCAATGTCCCGCGTGGATTGACTATCAAACTAAAAGTAATAGGAAAGGTTAGAATGCTGTTTATATTAAATAAATTTTATTATTTAGTGAACTTTCTGTCAAGGTAAAGATAAGGAGAGATTGTATTTCGGGCCTGCCTTATCAATTCACTTGCTTAGAACGGTTTACTATATTATCTTCTACCTTTTTTCCTTTTAAATACTTTCAAGAAAAGGGCTTCCCTATAGAAGGGGCATTTATTCTTGTTGAGAAATTGAATTTTTTCATAGAATAACGGAGGAACCTTTAATCATATTGTCGCAGTGTACGCTTTATATCAAAAAAACCTATCGTGCCACAAACTAATACGCCGAATCCTAATACAGCTGTAAGAACCCCATTATCTCCCCAACGTACAATAACACTATATAAACAAGCCAAAGCAGTTATTGACGCAGCATATTTGGCCCGCCATTTTTCTAACTTTGATACTTTTCCGTTACTCAAAATAATTCACTCCAATTTTTCTATAGTATTAACTAACAAATCGAATTTTTTTAATCATAGGTTATTATTCCATGAATAGTTTAAAAATCCTTCATCTTCTCCATTTTCAACCATCTGAACCGCTTATAAAATAAGAAAAAACCTGCATATCAACAAAGGGACCTTAATGAATATTTTTTGTAAAAATCGGGGCTTTATTTTAAATATCTACTA
>DEQA01000287.1:1035-1226 GCA_002359075.1 Planococcaceae bacterium UBA3378 | reverse complement strand
GGATGGTTGAAAAATTGATCAGGTGTGCCGTGCTCGATAATTTTTCCTTCGTGCATGTATACAATCCGGTCGGCTACTTCTCTGGCGAAGCCCATTTCATGGGTGACGACAACCATTGTCATGCCTTCTTCAGCCAGGTCTTTCATCGTTGTTAAAACCTCTCCAACAAGCTCGGGATCGAGTGCCGATGT
>DEQA01000287.1:0-914 GCA_002359075.1 Planococcaceae bacterium UBA3378 | reverse complement strand
TTATCCTCCAGGCCTACTTTACATAGCAGGTGTCTTGCTTTGGCGACAGCCTCTTCTTTGGCGACGCCTTTTACCTGGATAGGAGCTTCAATAATATTTTCCAAAACCGTTTTGTGCGGGAATAGGTTGAAGTTTTGAAACACCATTCCGACCTTTTCTCTAATTTTGTTCAGGTTATCAGCATGCGGATCGACTTCTTTTCCTTCAATGATGATTCTGCCGTTATCCTTTCTTTCTAAAAAGTTCAAACAGCGGAGAAGGGTACTTTTCCCCGAGCCGCTCGATCCTATTAAACAAACAACATCGCTCTCAAAAACGGTCATATCGATGTCTTTTAATACATGCAAGTCTCCGAATGATTTATTCAATTGATTGATTCTAATCATTTCTTTTGTGTCCATTCTTTTTGCCTCCTATCTGTCGCTTATTGCTAATTTCCGTTCAACCCGGTTTACTACAAATGTCAACAGTGCCACGAGCAATAAATAGTAGACTGCTACGATGAGTAAATAGGTCATTTCGTCAAAGTTATTTGATCCCAGTGTTGTTGCTACATTGAACAGCTCATTCATGGAGATGAATGCGGCTAATGATGAATCTTTTAAACTGATGATAAATTGATTGCCTAAAGGCGGCAGTGCACGGCGGAACGCCTGCGGAAGGATGATTCTTCTTAATGTCAGTGTCTTTGTCATCCCTAAAGAGCGCCCTGCTTCAACCTGGCCTTTGTCGACCGACTGAATTGCTCCCCGGAGGATTTCGGAAATATAGGCTCCGTTATGTAGCGCCAAGGCAAGTGAAGCAGCCCAGAAATCTGGAAGGAGGAAAATCCCGCTAATCCCGAAGTAGAGGATAAAGATTTGAACAATCAGCGGTGTTCCGCGGACCAAATAGACATATATATCTGAAATAAG
>DEQA01000205.1:23162-53492 GCA_002359075.1 Planococcaceae bacterium UBA3378 | reverse complement strand
GTTAGCTGAGTTTTTTCAAGAGCCCAATCAACAATCGCATAATCCTGTTCATCTAAACGCTCAAACCACTTTTTATGAGGATAACGACCATAAGATACTAAATTACGAACGGTTATATCTGAAGGTGCTTGGTTACGTTGACTTAAAATACACATTTTTTTTGCAACGTCCTTTGACGACAATCGCCGCATATCTTTTCCATCAAAAGAAATGGTACCGGCACTGTAAGGCAGCATTCTTGCAACTGCCTTTAAAATCGTAGACTTCCCTGAGCCGTTTGGTCCTATAATCGATAGTACTTCACCTTTTCTGACATCAAATGAAAAATCATGGACAACTTCTTTTTGCTCGTACCTAACTGATAGCTGTTCAATTTTTAACATTAAAACGCCCTCTTTCGCATTAAGTATAAAAAGTACGGACCTCCAATGACCGCCATTATAATCCCCGCTGGAATGTCAAGCGGTGCAAACAAAGTACGGCCGCCTGTGTCGGCAAGCAGTAATATTATTGCGCCCATTGCCATACTCATCGGCAGCATATATTTGTAATCCGAGCCTACCAATAAGCGAGCCATATGCGGGACAATTAATCCAACAAAACCAATCATACCGATAGCTGCTACTGAAATAGCTGCTAAAAATACAGCTAAAATGGATAGCATGATACGAATCCGAGTAACATTTTCACCTAAGTTCACAGCAACTTGATCACCTAAACGAATGATGTTCGCTTTGCGAATCGCAAAAAACGAGATAATCCAACCGATAATGGCGTATACATAAATCATTTGTAATGAGGCATTCCCCTTTGCCGCTAGGCTGCCATTCAGCCATTGAACAGCAGATGGTAACCGGTCACTGTATAAGATAGAGAGGAAACCAATTACCCCTCCACATAAAGCATTAACCGCTACCCCTGATAAAATAATTGTAATTGGCGTAATACCCGTCCGTCGCCAAGCAAGTGCATATACAATGCCAGCTGCCAGCAATCCCCCGACAAATGCAGCCATTGGAATCAAATGTGTATATTCAGGATTTGCCAGCATAATAAGCAGCACAAATGCCGCGGCACCACTCGTAACCCCGGTAAGTCCGGGGTCTGCAAGCGGATTACCCATTACAGCTTGTAAAAGTGCACCTGAAATGGCGATGTTCATCCCAATAATAAGTGCTAATAGAACCCGAGGCAGACGAATATCCCAAATTATCGTTGTATAAATGCCTTCCTCACGCCCGTTAAAAATCGTTTTTATAATATCCGGTATCGCAATATGCACACTACCTACCCCTATTGCAGCAATCGCTGCAATAATTGCCAACACAAACGTAATGATGACAATTGTGCGACTTTTTGTTGTACTTATCATGTGAAATTCCTCATTCTATTTAAAGAAATAGTCAGCGATTGTAGTTAATGCCGTATCAACATTTGCAATGGATGTTACACCAAAAATACTGTAATCCAGCATATAGATTTTATCGTTTTTATATGCAGATAATTGTGTCCAAGCGCTGCTTTGGGCAATTTCCTGTTTAAATTGATCTTCACTGGCTCCGTGATCTCCAGATGCCAACACAAAAATCATATCAGGATCTGCAACAACAACCTCTTCTAAATTAATGGCTGAATATGTTGATTCTGTTTTTAAGACTGTTTTCGCAATATTATCAGCACCTAATCGCTCAACTAGGCTACCCAAATAAGATTGATCGTTCATGACCATAAACGAATCAGCTGTACCAATTACGAGCATAACTGATGGTAGTTCTTTTCCTTTTGCCATTTTCTCTAGTTCTTGTTCTTTTTCCACAATATTTTGCAGTACTTCATTCATTTTTTCTTCTTTACCAAAATATGTACCAAGTGCTTTAAAACTTAATTTTAAATCCTCATACGAATCTGTTGGTAAATAGGCTGTTTGTAAATTCATCCCTACTACGGATTTATCAAGAGTATCTTGCAAAGCCGTTGCACCAATTATTAACTCTGTCTGTAGACTGGATATGACCTCTAAATCTGGTGCCATCGGTGAACCAATACGAGTAATCGCTTCAAAATCAGTTGGGATGGGATTTGTAGATGTAGGGACGCCTACAGGTACAATATCAAGCAAATGGAGCATCTCTGTTATAGGAACAGAAGTTGTTACAATTTTTTCTGGTACCTCTTCTGGAAAATTCGCCAGTACTTCTTGGAGTTCTCCTTCGTCAACCCCGTCTTCAAATGCTTCCACTACTGTAGACTCTTCAGCCACTTGTTCTTGTGACATTGCCTCTACTGAATCTATACTTTTTTCTTCTTGTTCTGTACATCCAGCTAGCATTAAAGACAGTGCCAACAGACCTACGCTTGCAAACTTATCCATCAAATAAGACCTCCAATTAATTGATAATGATTTTCAATATCAAAAATCATAGCAGTTATTATTGAGAAAGACAATAACTAATTGAGAATTAATACAATCACTAATATAGGAGCCTACAAACTATATCCTGCTTTAACGTTATTATTTCGCTTACTAATGTTTATAAAGCATCTTTAAAATTAAAAAGCAGACAAAGCCCGTTACCGGATTTTGTCTGTACAAAGAAACACTTGGACCACTAATTTTATGATGAATTCAGCTGCAGTTTAAGACAGCACTCCCCTTTATTGGCATCCTCATTTCCCATTTTTCAACTATTGGATTTTGGCCGGTACCTGCTGCAGCCAGCCTCTATACAATTTAACTATATTAAATTTCTTATTTTACTATTACATTTACAAAAAAAACTGCCCCTGAGGACAGTTAAAATCATTATAATTAATTTATATATCGGTAAAATGTCTGTAAGCATTCAGAAAGAGGTGCAGCTGTATTTTCTACAGTTACTTCTCCTGCCGTCAGTTGCTCGAGACTTTTATTTATTTCGCTAAAATACTCTTCATTGTACTCTGTTTGACGATTCGGCAAGGTTTTTGCTGCTGTAATATAGCCTTCTGCCATTCGATTCCGAGAAGCTTCATCCGCAGGAGCAATCATATTATGTTTAATAAGAGTATCAAAATACACTAGACGTGAAGCAATATGCATAAATAACATCCAATGTGAATTTTCCTTTGGCATAGCTCCATTATTTTCTTCAACATTCTCCTTTAAATAAGCAACTGCCTGGCTGTATAGCGGCTGTAGTCGATCCTGTGCCTTTTCCCAATTTTGGGCTGTGTCAATATGGTCGAACACTGTATGATTTAGCTGTTCCTGTAATTCTTCCAAATCCAAAACATGGCTTTTTACTCGAGTACTCATCAGTTGTTCCATCCTCCTTTAAATCCCTTAGCGTGCAATATAAGTGTATCAAAAATTATATAAGGAAAATGGCAATCGTATAATTAACGGAAATAATGTGATAATTATGTGAAAACTGACGCGAATTACAGAAAAATATTATCTTTATTCTGAATATTAGCTATTCTAGCCTCTTGGAATAGAGTATAATTCTCATTTTAATTTTTCGATATATTTAGGATACAACCCTTTCTGCAGTAACGTACTTTCCGTTTCGTCCGTTAAAACAGACAGTTGGGTAACAATAAATTCCCCCTCTCTATAGCTCTTAATCGTCTTGTTGGAGCTGTAAAACTGCCATGTAAAACTGGCAATCCAATCGCGCATCACCATCTGCCTTTTTTCTACAAAAAAATACTTTGACTTCAATACTTCCGCGAATTGGTAAAACCCTTCACTTAAGCTATATTCACTATTTTTAAAATCAAAAATAGGCTCTATTACATAGTTGACGTCAAAAATATGGATGATGTTCTTTTCTTCATCTAACGCTATTTCTACTGTGTTTATTTCATCCAGCAAATTTAAACCCCTATATTCCATTTCACTTAACTGCATGTAACTCTTTCCTTTTCTTTTTCAATAATTGTTTTTTTATTATAACATTTTTCTCGGTTTCCCGAAATTTGACGAAGTATTTTTAATGACAATATCAGTATTTTCATGTATAAATTAGAAAATACGAGTTATTTATTTTTTCGCTAAATTATAACAACGTAACGATAGGGAGAGAAAAAGATGCAAATACAGCTTTTACAGAAGAAGGATCTACTCCAAAAAAACTCAATTCTTATGCTTGTCTATGGACTGGCTGCTAATTTAGGCGGAATAGCACAATTCATTATCGGAAGGCCGATTGGACTAGCCATGTCATTATTTATACCCGCCCTCATCACATTGGGGATTTATTTATTGCAGCGAAAGGTAGAATGGCTCCGACCTTATTTTCCATTTGTCGTTTCGATTGCCGGAACAGTGACAACATACGGGGCAATTGTTTCTTTTAAAGTAACACTGGCTACGATTATTCTTAGCTTCTTTGTATTAATCATGAGTACGGTACACGGGAAATATTCGGTGCTTGCCGCAGGATTTATCGGCTCTGCCCTTGGATTAGTATTTAACTTTACATTGGACACGACAGGGTTTGCAGTCGATCCGGCCAATGTTTTTGTTGTGCAGATTTTAATGACACTCGCTATCGGTTTACATGTACGGCAAAGTAAAATCATGTTTTCCAGCATTGAGGAATTAATGACGGATGCCCATGAAAAAGCATTACAGGAAGAAAGGCTGCACTCCCGCCTTGAAACTTCTGTCCAAAATATTACATCAAAGTTGGAACTGATAACAGAAGGTACAAATATAGCAGCAGTCGCCCAGCAAAATATGAAGAATTCTGTAGAGGAAGTACGAACTGGTGCACACCGTCAGGCAGACCATGTCCATGAAATTGTCCTCAGCACAGAAGCAACAACAAATGAAATCGCCCGGATGGTTCAGCAGCTGGAGCAAATTGTGACAGAGGCAGAGTCGGCAAGCATGAGGGCTTCTGACGGTGCAATGGCGATGAACGATATGAAGCAGGAAATTGATGGATTTACAGCCTTTTTCCATGAACTGCATACTACATTTATCGCCTTGTCAGGGAAAATTGATGAAACGAACCATTTTGCTACGGATATAAAGAAAATTACGGAGCAGACAAACCTGCTTGCGCTTAATGCCTCTATTGAAGCAGCCAGAGCTGGTGAACACGGGAAAGGATTTGCGGTTGTAGCAGAGGAAATACGAAAGCTCGCTCAGATTACCGATCAGACATTAATAAAAATCGACACAAACCTACATAATGTAAACAGCCATAATAAAGATGCGTTAGAAAAGCTGCAAAATGGTTTAGAGCATATTACGATGCAGGCTTCCGCTGTGGTCAGGGCAAATAATACATTTCATGAGCTGTTTGAGACATTACAGAGACTGCAAAGTGATTTGACGGTATTTTCAAAAGCGACAAGCTCCATTGAACATAACAGCAAAACTGTTTTAATGAGCACAAATGAATTTGCTGCTATTATTGAGGAAAGCTCCCAAGCTGTTGACCAGCTCGGTGCTGTATTAGAAAAGGTAAATGCCGAACAGCAGCTCATTACGAGCAATATCGAAGAAACCTATCAAAATGCGCTGGATATGAAAGAAAGCTGAACAAAAGCCCTGTAACTGGTAGCATTGCTGCCGGCCGTTACAGGGCTTTTTTTAGTCTTGGACGCGTGTAATTTTTACATCCTTTACTATTTGGTTAATGACCCAGCTCGCTGCAATTAAGCCTGCTACTGATGGTACGAAAGCATTCGAAGATGGTGGCATTTTTGCCTTGCGGATGTCTGCATTCGGATTACCGACAGTCTCCACAACATCCGGACGAACGACAATCGGTGACTCATCGGAGAAGACAACTGTAACACCTTTCTTAATGCCTTCTTTTTTCAGCTTTGTGCGAATAATTTTCGCTAATGGGTCTGTATGTGTTTTTGAAATATCGGCAATTTTAAAACGCATCGGATCCATTTTATTTGCCGCACCCATACTGGAAATAATCGGAATATCTCTTTTTAGACATTCTTTCATAATATGAATTTTATACATAACCGTATCTGATGCATCGATCACATAATCAATTCCCTGTGCAAAGAAATCTTCATATGTTTCTTCTGTGTAGAACATATGCATATCGATTACTTCACATGCCGGATTAATATCGGCGATTCGCTCTTTCATCACCGCTGATTTTGATTTGCCGACAGTGGATAAATAAGCGACAAGCTGACGGTTTATATTCGTAATGTCTACATTATCCTTATCAACTAATACAATACGGCCTACTCCGCTGCGTGCACAAGCTTCCGCAGCAAACGATCCTACCCCGCCTACACCTAAAATAGCTACTGTTGTATTTTGGAGTTTCTCAAGACCCTCTTTACCGATCGCTAATTCGTTTCTGGAAAATTGGTGTAACATATAGCAACCTCTCAATCATTATTATTCTACTCGGAATTATACACACTAACTTTCCTGTCTGCAACAAAATTAAAACCCTTCTACCGGTTGTAGAAGGGTAATAGACAAGGCATAAGACGAATCCCGAATGTGCCGTCATGTTACATCGTTTTGAACCCGCGCTGTAGCAGGGGGGTGCCCTCACTCCTGCATTAAACGTCCCGCTCCAATGGGGCATGTTCGCCGCAGGAAAAATATCGGGCTCCCAACGATTTATTGTTCGGTCAAAACTGTTAAATAACACTTTTTAACGAACACCTCAGGATCCGTATTACAGTTATCATAACACCATTAATCAGAATTTTCAAATCATATTCTTTTAAAATACTAAAATTTTAATGGACATGATTTACTTCTTCTTTGATGTTCTGATAGCCCTTGTCTTCAAAAATCCAACCCCTCATTTGGGGAGGTACTTATTGTATACCCGTTTGCAAGTAGGGTAAACAAAAAAATCAGGGGCACTTATATGCCCCTGCCCTTTACCGATCAGTCTTTTTTCACTGAAGTAACTGCTAAATTCAACTCCTGCAATTGTGCATCTGCTACAGCGGATGGAGCTGATGTTAATAGACAGCTTGCTGTTGCCGTTTTCGGGAAAGCAATTGTATCGCGCAAGTTTGTGCGGCCAGCTAGTAGCATAACGAAACGGTCAAGACCAAACGCTAAACCACCGTGTGGCGGAACACCGTATTCAAACGCCTCCAATAAGAAGCCGAACTGCTCATGTGCTTCCTCTTCTGTAAAGCCTAGTAGCTTAAACATTTTGTTTTGTAATTCCGGCTCATAAATACGCAATGAACCGCCGCCAAGCTCATAACCATTTAGCACAATATCATACGCCTGTGCACGAACGGCTGCAGGATTTGTATCCATTAGCTCGATATCTTCATCAAACGGACGTGTGAATGGGTGGTGCGCTGCATAGTAGCGTCCCTCTTCTTCGTCATATTCGAATAATGGCCAATCTACAATCCATAGGAACGCAAACTTGGACTCATCAATCAAGCCAAGCTCTTTTCCAAGCTTCAGACGAAGTGCGCCTAATGCATCTGCAACTACGTTTGCTTGGTCGGCACCAAATAGCAGTAAGTCCCCGGCTTTAGCATCTGTACGCTCAATTAGCTTATCAGCCATTTCACCTTCAAAGAATTTCGCAATCGGACCGTTCAGGCCTTCTTCCGTTACTTTCAGCCATGCTAAACCTTTTGCCTTGTAAATGGCTACAAATTCGCCTAGTGCATCAATATCCTTACGTGAGAACTTATCAGCAGCACCTTTTACATTGATTGCCTTAACTTCTCCGCCATTTTCAATAGCACCTGAGAATACTTTAAAACTTGAATCTTTCACGATATCAGAAAGCTGTACAAGCTCTAAACCAAAGCGTACATCCGGCTTATCCGAACCGTAGCGGGCCATCGCTTCCTGATAGCTCATTCGTTGGAACGGCGCTTCTACTTCAATGCCTTTTACTTGCTTCATTACCGCTTGGATCAAACGCTCGTTCATTTCAATAATTTCGTCCATTGACATGAAGGATGTTTCGATATCAACCTGTGTAAATTCCGGCTGACGGTCTGCACGTAAGTCTTCATCACGGAAACAGCGTGCAATTTGGAAGTATTTCTCGAAACCGGATACCATCAGCAGCTGTTTGAATAGCTGCGGAGACTGCGGCAATGCGTAAAATTCACCTTCGTGCACACGGGATGGTACTAGATAGTCACGCGCTCCTTCAGGTGTCGATTTTGTTAAAATCGGTGTTTCCACTTCCAGGAAGCCTTCTTGCTGTAAGAAGTTACGAATTGTGACTGTTACATCTGAACGCATTTTAAATGTATCGAACATTACCGGGCGGCGAAGATCCAAATAGCGGTATTTCAAGCGTAAATCTTCCGACACTTCCACTTTATCTTCAATGGCAAATGGCGGGTTTTTCGCTTCATTAATAATTGTTAATGTATCTGCTAAAACTTCAATTTCCCCTGTTTTAATATTGCTGTTGATCTGTGAAGCATCCCGTAAGACTACTGTCCCTGTTACTTCAATAACATATTCGCTGCGGATCTTTTCGGCTACCTCTAGCGCATCCTTTGCATGATCGCCGAATACAACTTGAATAATCCCAGTCCGGTCGCGCATATCAACGAAAATTAAACCGCCTAAATCACGACGTTTTTGTACCCAACCTTTTAATACGATTTGCTCACCCTGTTGAGCAGCTGTTACCTCACCACAGGCATGTGTACGTTGTGCCATTTTGTCATTCCTCCAACTTCATTCCATCTATTTTTGTAATACGAAATTCACAAGTTCAGTAAAGGCTACCTTCTCTTGATTGCCTGTTTCCATTTCCTTCACATTGACTGCCTGCTCCTCAAGCTCTGTCTCTCCAAGAACGATGACATATTTAGCTCCTTGGCGGTCAGCCGTTTTCATTTGGGCTTTCATCTTCCGATCGGCATAATCCATATCCGCGGAAATACCGTTTGCCCGGAATTCACTAACAAGCTCAACTGCTTTTGCTTTTGCCGCCTCTCCCATGACAACGACATACATATCAAGCTGATCCTGTTCCTCCAGCGCGACGCCTTCAGCTTCAAGAGCCAATAGAAGACGTTCGATAGAAAGGGCAAATCCAATACCCGGTGCATCCGGCCCGCCGATATCTTCTACAAGACCATTGTAGCGGCCACCGCCGCACAGTGTTGTAATCGCCCCGAAGCCTGAAGCAGTAGACATAATTTCAAAAGCTGTGTGATTGTAATAATCAAGTCCGCGTACAAGATTCGGATCCACTTCATAAGGAATGTTTAAACGGTCTAAATATTCCTTTACTTTTGTAAAGTATGCCGCCGAATACTCTGTCAAATAGTCTGTTAAAGCAGGAGCATCTGCCATTAACGGATGTTCACGGTCTACCTTGCAATCTAGAATGCGCAGCGGGTTTTTTTCGAGCCGCTTTTGGCAATCTGAGCAAAATTCACCGATGGACGGCTCAAAGTGATTAATAAGCGCCGTACGATGTGCATCCCGTGTTTCTTTATCCCCTAGAGAATTGATCACTAATTTTAAATCCTTCAGGCCGGCCTTTTTATAAATATTCATAGCAAAGGAAATCACTTCTGCATCGATCGCAGGGTCTGCTGAACCGATTGCCTCTACGCCAAATTGTACAAATTGGCGGTATCGTCCTGCCTGCTGACGTTCATAGCGGAACATCGGCCCGATATAGGATAGCTTAACAGGCTGGTCCGGCTGCCCGAACATTTTGTGCTCTACATAGGCACGCACTGCAGATGCTGTGCCTTCAGGGCGCAATGTCAACGAACGTCCGCCGCGATCGGTAAATGTATACATTTCCTTTTGAACGATATCAGTTGTATCCCCTACACCGCGCTGAAATAATTCTGTCGATTCAAAAATCGGCGTGCGAATTTCCTTATAGCGGTAAACATGACTTAGGTCGCGTAGCACCTTTTCTACTTGCTGCCATTTCTCTGATTGACCAGGTAAAATATCCTGTGTTCCACGAGGTACTTTAAAACTCATGACTTCCACTTCCTCTCTTGGTTTCCTATAACTTTTCATTTACATGCATGGTTCTTCCTATCGCAAAAATAAAAAAAGCCCCCGTCCCCTGCTAATAGCAAGGGACGAAAGCTGTAACTTCCGCGGTTCCACCCTAGTTGATGCACTATGGCATCCACCTCGTAATCGGATAACGGCCGATTCCGTCTTTCCCTACTAAACGTTTGTTTTTCAGGAAAAAGCCTCCCAAGTGTTATTCGTATCATACATACTGCAGGAAAACTTTCAGCCCATGATTTTCCCTCTCTTATCAGCATCGGTATTTACTACTTGCTTGATCAACAGCGTTTCATTTCAGATTATACATAATCTTAATGTGGCATACCTGTCTTGTCAACTATTTTTTAATAAGGCATGCCTCATTTGTCACAAATCGAGCATACGGGTCTCTTTTCCTTTAGCACATATCTCCTATTATTTCTTTTCGGCTAAAATAACTGTAGATTTTAATACATACTTGCTTTTACAATAGGAGTAGCCCAATTCGACAAACACTATTTAAATTATGTTGAAAGGAGGCCAGCAAAAATGAGACAAGCATGCCAGATTATTATCGTATGTATGCTGATCTTTTCCATTGCATTGCCTACTACTTCCAATGCTGCAGGAGATGACTTAGTCGTTACTGCAGAAGTGTTAAATCTTCGTGAAGGACCAGGGTTATCCTACCCTATTCTTTTAAAGCTAAAAGAAGGGGATACTGTGTCGACAATAGAACATGAAGGAGATTGGATCCACGTCAAGGCCGGAAATACAGAGGGCTGGATCGCTGGCTGGATGACAAAAGCAAACGTACAAACGGAAAGCAAACAGGAGCAAAAAGTTATTATCTCTCAAGTCGAACATTTAAATGTACGGGCAGAGCCTTCCCTTTCCTCGACTGTACTGACTCAATTGTCCTCAGGTAATGAAGCTGTATACATAAAGTCACAAAATGATTGGATTCAAATTCGTTACGGCACGACGACAGGATGGGTATCCAGCCAATATGTAACGGTAAAGGAGCTTTCAAAAGCTGCAGCAGAGGCAATAGCAGAAGCACCGAGTGAAGGGAATCTCTTTACTGTAACAGTAGATGGAGTGAATGTGCGAAAGAAAGCGGATTTAACATCTAAGCGCGTCGGTGTCGCTTACCGTGGAGAGCAGTTCAAAGTATTGGAACAGTCGAATAACTGGGTTCATATCCAATATAAAAACAATACGGATGGCTGGATTTATAAATTTTACGGTTCCTTCGGCGAACAAGCATCCGAATCCACATCGAAAGCCTCATCATCCGATGAAAGTGTCACAATCATCTATGAAGGGACAAACCTTCGCGAAGAGGCTTCCACATCCGCTGCGATCGTCCACCGAGCAAATGCCGGTGAAACATACCGCATACTTGAAGAGCAAGGTGACTGGTATAAAGTTTCTGTAAGTGGAAACAAAACGGCTTATGTGGCGAATTGGGTAGTTTCCAAGACGGATGCAGAACAGCAATCCTCGGCAGTTAAAAAAACATCGTCCGAAAGGAAAAAAGGGACACTCAAAGGAGTAACCATCGTCATTGATCCGGGACACGGCGGAAATGACCATGGAACGACCGGCAGCAGAGGGACGGCTGAAAAAGTCATTACATTAAAAACCGCTGAGCTGCTGAAGTCGAAGCTTCGGGCAGCCGGGGCTAACGTTGTTATGACAAGGGAATCTGACGTATATGTCGACCTTCGTAAGCGAGTTGCCATCTCTCACCAAGTAGAGGCAGATGCTTTTATCAGCCTTCATTACGATGCAACAATAAATAGCGCAGTTTCGGGAGTTACAACCTACTATTTAAACAGCAACCAGCAGGAGCTGGCAGAGTACGTCCATGCGAAACTTGCTAAGAAGGTATCCCTGCGTGACCGAGGTGTCCAGCCGGGAAATTATCTTGTATTACGTGAAAACCGTCAAAAAGCTATTTTAATAGAATTAGGCTTTTTAAGTAATCCAAGTGAAGAACGGGCCATCACGACAGACTATTACCGTGAACAGGCAACACTTGGTATTTATGAGGGACTTCTCAGCTATTTTGATTCCCAATTATAAAAAAAGGGCATGCTAACTTAGCATGCCCTTTACATATTTGACAACAACCTCTTTGCAATCATTTGGAACTCATCCGGTCCAATACCCGGGGCAAACTCCTCAGGAAGTTCATCCAAATCAGGTACTTTCCCTCCCTTAGGCATTCCCTCTACTACAACGAGCGGCTCGTTTGTCGTCGGATGCGGGCCTTTCCAAATTTGTTTGATGCCTTCATAGTCTCCAACATAATTCCACGTAAATAAAACATTGCCATCGCCGCGGTCTTCATATTTACGGGCTGCGTCAAATACCCGATTATCCAGATTCGGAATAGGAAGCATCCTTGTTACATCTACACCAGTAGCCATTTCAAGCGCCTTTGCATATGCCACAATATGTGTACCGCCTCGTACAAGTAAATAGCCGATCATTTCCCGTGCCACCGGGTGGTCCGTCATTTCATATACACGCATTTTATGTGTTCGGGCACCGCACTCCAGGAAGAAATTATGCAGGAGATCAAGGACCAGATTACCACTTGTAAATACATACTCTCCGTTCCATGGTTTCCCCATAGAGTCGACAGGCATTGATGCTTGGGCAGCTGCGATAAAGCTCTGGGTATTCCGCATGTTTTTAGCATTTTGCAGCGGGCTTAAATCAGGGGGCGCTGCGAAGGAATTCCCTTTATTCAAAAGATTAATAGTCGTTGCAACAAGCTCCACATGGCCGAATTCCTCTGCCGTAATACTGGCAACTAAATCATAGAATGGTTTTAGCTTCTTTTTTCCACGGAAGTTAAATGATTGATACATATAATTATTCAGTGTCGACATTTCCCCAAATTTTCCGCCCAACAGCTCCTGGACGGCACTTGCCGCATTGGCATCGCCATATTCGACATTCGGCAGCTCGATTGCCAGGCGATTGACACGTTGAAACATAAAAACACCTCCGTTTTGTCTTTTGTAACATATGACAACACGAAGATGCTTATACGTAATGTTTATTCATGATATCCCGGCACACTTATATCTAGATTCAGAGGTTCAGGTGAAGGCAAAAACGACATATACGATATGTCGGAGACTTTTCCTTTTAGCGCTGTTTTTACAGCAGCAAAAAAACAATCCAAACTCGCCGTTTCTACGCTTTTTTTAGCCGGCCATGAACCCTTTCGTAAAAAGTTACACTCTGGCAATAGTAATCCAAACAATTGCATCCATTCGGATAAAGAAAGGTGTTTGACAGATTTCAATGACGATATGATCCGGCAATACTGAAGTTAAAAGTCCTTGTTGAATATTTTTTCCTGTCTGCACAACAATCTGCTGACCGACTAAGCCTTTTACTGTTTCAAATAAATAAGGATTTGATATTTGCATAGACATATTCTCCACCCCTTTAAGGTACACATTCGCTCCTATTGTATGAGGTAGAATTGAAAAAGTTTACTTTGCAGAATCGATCATGATTGTCACCGGTCCATCATTTATTAAAGCTACATCCATCATGGCACCAAATACCCCTGTTTCCACACGCAGGCCATATGCACGTAAAGCCTCATTAAACGCTTCCCATAACGGCTTTGCCTGCTCGGGGCGTGCAGCCCCTGTAAAGCTTGGACGGCGGCCTTTCTTTGTCTCTCCGTAAAGAGTAAACTGCGATACAGATAAAATATCACCGCCTGCATCTAAAATGGAATGATTCATTTTCCCTTCTGCATCTTCCCACAGACGAAGCTCGGCAACCTTTTTGGCACAATAGGCGATATCCTCCGCTGTGTCTGTATGTGTAATGCCTACCAATAATACATATCCTTTATCGATGGCACCGGTTACTTCGCCGTTTACAGTAACCGATGCCTGCTTTGAACGTTGAATAACTACCTTCATGCTTTATTACCTTCTATCCTTTAGTTAATAACACGCTGTACAGAGTAGATGTCCGGCAGCTGCTTGATCCGGTCGACGACTTTATGGAGCCCTGAAATATTTGAAATTGAAATGGTCAGATGAATCGTCGCAATTTTCTCGCGGTCTGCCCGCCCTGATACAGCCATAATATTTGTTTTCGTTTCACTCACAGCCATCATGACATCATTTAGCACACCTGGCCGGTCAAATGCCGAGATTTCAATATCCACTGGATATTCTTTACGATGAGAAGGGGCATTTTCCCATTCTACCTCAATAAGACGCTCTGACGATTCCCCATCCTGTATATTCGGACAATCGGCACGATGGACAGAAACTCCCCGTCCTTTTGTAATGAAGCCAACAATTTCATCTCCAGGGACCGGTGTACAGCAGCGTGACAGCCGGATCAGCAAATTATCGATCCCCTTTACTACGACGCCTGTTTCTGTTCGCTTCGTATTTACCGGCTTGGCCATCTCACGTGCAATTTTTTCAAGCGCTTCTTCATGCTCACGCTCTTTTCTCATTTTTTCAGCCAGGCGGTTGACGATCTGCTGTGCTGTAATGCCGCCGACGCCGACAGCAGCATAGAGATCTTCCTCATGTGTATAATTGAACTTTTCAATGACACGCTTAATATTTTCAGGAGTTAATACATCTTTCATCTCAAATTCTTGAGCCTTGATTTCTTTTTCGACCATATCACGGCCTTTTTCGATGTTTTCTTCCCTTAGATTTTTCTTAAAGAACTGCTTGATTTTATTTTTCGCCTGTGAGCTTTGGGCGATTTTAATCCAGTCACGGCTTGGCCCAAATGATTGCTTAGATGTCAGCACCTCGATAATATCGCCGGTTTTCAGCGGGGTATCGAGCGGTACCATTTTGCCGTTCACTTTAGCACCGATTGTCTTATTGCCGACTTCCGAGTGAACGCGGTAGGCAAAATCAATCGGGACAGAGCCTGCCGGCAGCTCCACAACATCTCCTTTTGGCGTAAAGACATAGACCATATCAGAAAACAGATCAAATTTAAGCGACTCCATAAATTCCTCAGCGTTCGATGATTCATTTTGGAACTCCAGAATTTCTCTGAACCATGTCAGTTTCTGATCGATGCTTTCCCGTTTATTGTCAATACTTTTTCCTTCTTTATAGGCCCAGTGAGCGGCAATCCCGTATTCTGCAATTTTGTGCATTTCCTTTGTGCGGATTTGCACTTCCAGCGGATCACCATAAGGACCGATGACCGTTGTATGAAGAGACTGATAAAGATTTTGCTTCGGCATCGCAATATAATCTTTGAAACGTCCAGGCATCGGCTTCCATAACGTGTGTACAATCCCGATAACCGCATAACAATCCTTAATGCTATCAACAAGAATACGAACGGCTAATAGATCATATATTTCATTGAACTGCTTTTTTTGCATAGCCATTTTACGATAAATAGAATAAATATGCTTCGGGCGTCCGTATATGTCCGCATCGATCTCCATTTCCTTCAGCTGTGACCGGATTTCTGTCATAACATTATCCAGATACAGTTCACGCTCATCCCGTTTTTTCTTCATTAAACTAACGATGCGGTAATATTGCTGTGGATTTAAATAACGTAATGCTGTATCCTCCAGCTCCCATTTTACGGTGTTAATCCCTAAGCGGTGAGCGAGCGGTGCAAAAATTTCAAGTGTTTCTTTTGAGATGCGGCGCTGCTTCTCAGCAGGCAGATGCTTCAACGTCCGCATATTGTGCAGTCTGTCTGCAAGCTTGATTAAAATAACCCGTATATCCTGGGCCATTGCCACGAACATTTTACGGTGATTTTCCGCCTGTTGCTCTTCTTTGGACAAATATTTAATTTTCCCGAGCTTTGTCACACCATCTACAAGCAGAGCGACCTCTTCATTAAATTCACGTACTAAATCCTCACGGGAAACCTCTGTGTCTTCTACTACATCATGCAGAAATCCGGCAGCAACCGTTTCCGGATCCATCTGTAAGTCTGCTAAAATGCCTGCTACTTGCACAGGATGTATAATATAAGGCTCTCCAGAACTGCGGAATTGCTCTTTATGTGCTTCCTTTGCTACTTCATATGCTTTCACGACAAAAGCGACATGTTCATCATTCATATATGATTTTACGAGCTCGAAGACGTCTTCGGGCGCTAAAATTTGTTCTTTCGCCATAAAATTAGTCCACCTTGTAATCAATTTTTTCTCTTCAAATGGTAATAACTTTAATTGTATAAAAAATTGCTATACATTGTAAAGAGACACTCGTTTTTAGGAGGATACAATACATAAGTTTGAATACTTTGTGAAAAAAACCGCGGACAAAAGCAATTACTTGCATTCATCCACGGTTGTTTCTAAGAAATGAACAATCAATGTATTAATATGTGATTAATGTTTTGACCGGATAGTTGCCGATTTTTTCACGGCCTTTTAATTCTGTCAGCTCGATCAGGAATGCACAGCCTACTACTTGCCCGCCAAGCTGCTCGACTAAACGGATTGTTGCTTCAACTGTGCCGCCAGTAGCAAGTAAGTCGTCACAAATCAGCACCTTTTGTCCAGGCTTCACAGCATCATTATGCATTGTCAATGTATCTTGACCGTATTCTAGTCCATAATCAGCACTGATCACCTCACGTGGAAGTTTACCAGGCTTACGTACAGGGGCAAAACCGATTTCAAGGGCATAAGCTACTGGACAACCAATGATGAATCCGCGCGCTTCAGGTCCTACGATGATTTCTGCTCCTATTTCCTTTGCATATTCAACGATTTGGTCAGTTGCATATTTGTAGGCCGGACCGTTGTCCATAATTGTCGTAATATCTTTGAAGCTGATGCCTTCTTTAGGCCAGTTCTCCACCGTTGTAACGTATTGCTTTAAATCCAATGTAATTTTCCTCCTTAAGAGCCTGAGCCCTTCATTCGTTCATTAAACCATTGTTTGAGTTCTGTATAAGTTGCATATAAGAGTTTTTGTTCTAATTCAATTTGTTCTACACGCATTTTATATGACGGTGCCTCTTCTAACGCACGTTTTGGTGCATTTTCAACAACAGTCGTCAAACCATCCTCTATTTTAACAAATCCAAGCTCAAAAAACACCTTAGTCATAAATTTAATTACGTCAATATTTAGTCCAATATGTTGCGATAATTGTAAAATATGCATTTTTAAGTTAAATGTCGGACGTTTCTTTAAAAATGCGTAATACCAGCTAAAATGCTGGCGTGTTGGCATTCCGTTGAAATATTGGGAATCCGGAGTATAAAAGTGGGCATAAATACGCTTAAATTGCTTTTCCTTCAGCATTTCTTCCATTAAATTTACATTTACCGGCATATCCAAAATCACAATATATGCCTTCAATTCCTCATAATCTTCCCGGTTACTAATTACCTTGATCGGCTGGCCGATGATTTTTGAATAATGCTCGGCGGTTCTGTCTTGGAAAGCTACAAAATCAGTATGCTCCAGTGACAGCTTTGATAACCAATTAGCTGTCTGGCTTTTCCCCCGGTAATCGAATAGCTGCCATTCGTCAGCCTGCACATCTTCAATCATAAATTGGGCTTTTTTCTTTCCCTGCCATTCATTGATTTGCAGATCACCTACAAAAGAAACTGGAATACCATAGGAAATTTCATTATATAAGTATCCTTTACCAAAACCGATGGCATCAATCTTCCCGTAGGTATCCTCCAGCTCCATTTTCAAATGATTCTCCTGGGCACCAATCCGGCGCATGGAGGAGACGGTCATCTTTTCAAGTGCAAATACAGGCTTTGCGAAATCTGTTCCAAAAGGACCCAGCTTTCGAATTTCCTCAATAGCTTCTACCGATATCTCACTTAAATCTACCGGCACATCGATATACAATTTCGGTACTAACTGCTCTTCAGTCAGCACTTCTGCGGCCTGCTGATGAAGACGGTTTCGCAGCTCTCCTACATGCTCAAGCGGAAATGTCATGCCTGCTGCCATTGGATGCCCGCCGAAATGCGGAATAATATCCCGGTTTTTCGCAAGCTCATCATAAAGGTGGAAGCCTTCAATGCTTCGTGCAGATCCTTTTGCCGTCCCTTTTTCCGGATCCAGCGATAAAACAATAGTTGGCTTGTAGTATTCCCCTACAAGACGCGAAGCAACAATACCAACTACTCCAGCATTCCAGCCTTCTTGTGCTACAACAAGCACAAGGCTATTTTTAATCGTTTCATCCGACTCGATCATAGCGATTGCTTCTTCTGTAATAGTATTGACAATGTCTTTGCGTTCATTATTTTTTTCATTCAGCACGCCGGCCAGCTGTTCCGCCTGCTGTTTGGACTCACTCATTAAAAAATCCACACCCGGCATCGCAGAACCGAGTCGCCCAATTGCATTTAGCCGCGGACCGAAATAAAAGCCGATTGTTTCTTCATTGATATCTATTTGCTTGACACCCGCCGCCTCACAAAGGGCTTTTACCCAAGGACTTGAAGATGTTTTCAATGCCTTGATACCACGCTTTACTAAATAACGGTTTTCCCCCTTTAAAGGGACCAGGTCGGCAATCGTTCCGATAGCCACATACTCAAATAAATGATCAGGTACTTCCCCATATAGTGCATGTGCAAGCTTGAATGCAACACCGACACCGGCAAGCTCTCCGAATGGATAATGGCCTTCCGGTACACGCGGATGAAGGATGACATCAGCGTTTGGCAGGGTTTCTCCTGCTTCATGGTGATCCGTCACAATGACATCCATCCCGAGCTCTTTTGCCACCCGGATCGGCTCTACTCCACTGATGCCATTATCGACCGTTATAATAAGCTGCACACCATTTTCATGTGCCTGTCTAAACAGCTCCTCATGTGGTCCATAGCCATGCGTAAAGCGGTTGGGAATCATGAAATCGACATCCGCACCCAAATCAAGGAGGACATTCAGCATAACTGTTGTACTTGTGATGCCGTCGCTATCGTAGTCACCGTAGACCAATATCTTTTCGCCGTCCTCAAGCGCCCGGTTAATCCGCTCGACCGCCTGCTCCATCCCGTGCATATTAAAGGGATCATGAAAGTCGGCTTCATTTATTTTTAATAATGATGCTGCCTGTTCTTCTGTTGTACATCCTCGGGCAACAAGAATTTTGGCTGCAATCGCGGAAATGCCCAGCTTATTTTGCAATGCTTGAACAAGCTCCTGATCCGGACGCTGGACAATCCATTTTTTCGTTGATTCAATCATTCTCTCACTTCCTTATGTTGTCCATTATAACGAGTTTTTCTTTTAAATAGGAAAAATACGAATGGATTTCTATATAAACTGAATGGAATACAGCAAAAAAACATGGATATGTGTTTCGAAATATATTTCCTTTAAATAGAAAAATATATTTTGGCTATATAAACTTTTCATCATGAAAAAAGTGTACCGGAACCACTCCGGTACACTTCTCTATTATACGACAGGATCGTCTGAACCCCATTGTTTCTTTTCTTTTTTCACAACCGAAGTCCCTTTTTTCTTCATTTCGCGGGACTTCAACGTATACCAAATTTGTGCCGCGATGCAAATAGATGAGTACATCCCCGTCACTAAACCGATTAATAAGGCAATCGAGAAGTTTTGGATGGATGGAGCCCCAAAGGCAA
Organism: Planococcaceae bacterium UBA3378; assembly: GCA_002359075.1. Classification (GTDB taxonomy): domain Bacteria; phylum Bacillota; class Bacilli; order Bacillales_A; family Planococcaceae; genus Lysinibacillus_B. The sequence continues at coordinate 33,883 of DEQA01000205.1, read as the reverse complement.
TCAAGGCAACAACTACAATGATAACCGTTAATACGGTATTAACAGAACGTCCCATTGTTTGACGAAGAGACTTGTTGACGATTAACGCCAGCTCTTCTTTTGTCGTAATCTTTTCAGAACGGTCTATATTTTCCCGGATCCGGTCAAACGTTACGATTGTATCATTGATCGAATAACCGACAATTGTCAGTACCGCAGCGATAAATGTAATGTCCACCTCTAACCGCAGCAAGCTGAATGCCGCTACGATAAAGAACACGTCGTGCAGTAAGGATACAATCGCTCCTACACCCATACGCCATTCGAAACGAACCGCTACATAGATGATAATGCCAAGTGCTGCAAGTGAAAGGGCCTTAATGGCATTTTTCACAAGCTCCTTGCCGACTGTCGGCGACACGGTGCTGACATTCGGCTCATGTCCGTAGTCTTTCAATACCTGCGCCTTGAAATCTGCAATCTCTTCTTGTGTGAAGTCATCTTTATAGCGTATTGCAGCTATATTTTTCTCTTCACCGGAAATGACGACATCATCATTTGCATAGCCGATGGAATCTAAATAGTCAACTACCTGTTCTTTTGTGAACGTCTCATCTGATTGAATATCAACCCGCGTACCATTTGAGAAATCAATCCCCAGGTTCAGGCGGTAAATACCGATGATTGCTGAGCCGACTAACAAGATCACCAGCGAGAAAGCATAAAACTTTCTACGGTTTCTTACAAAGTCTAAACGGTCAAACTTTGTGGAAAGATCAAGTGTAGTAATGCCTTCTTCCGGTTTATGCTGTTTCGATTTTGCTATACCGAACCATGCCGGACTATTGAAATAGCCGCTGTTTACAAGTAAGCCCAGTAAAATACGGGAACCCCAAACAGCTGTGACAAATGACAAAATAATGGAAATGCTTAATGTTGTCGCAAATCCTTTAACAGAGCTTGTCCCAAAGAAGAACAGAACAACAGCAGCAAGCAATGTTGTCAGCTGTGCATCGACAATAGCTGATAACGACTGTTTAGTACCTAACCGGAACGCTTCCTTCACCGTATGGCCGACACGCAGCTCTTCACGGATACGCTCCGCTGTCAGGATATTGGCATCGACCGCCATCCCGATTCCGAGTACAATCGCCGCAATCCCCGGTAGTGTCAGGACAGCATTAATGCCGGTGAATACGGCAAGCACCAAGTACGTAAATACTACCAACGTGATAATGGAAATAAATCCTGGCAGACGGTAGTACAGCAGCATAAAGATAAAGATGGCGGCAACACCGACAATACCGGCAAATACCGTATCGTTTAGTGCATCTTTACCAAATTGTGCCCCGACAGATGTCGAATAGATCTCCGTTAATTTAACAGGCAGAGAACCTGAGTTAAGAACACTAGCCAGGTTTTTTGTTTCTTCTACTGTAAAGTTACCTGAAATTTGTACATTTTTTGAATTGATGACTTCACTGACGGTAGCTGCAGATTCAAATTTCGGTTCAGCCTTTGCTGCTTCAGCCTTATAAGAATCGACGCCTTCCTCAAAATCAAGCCATACAACCAATAAGTTTTCGCCTTGTGGACGTGAAGAGATTTCACGAGTTACTTCCGCGAATTTATCGGCATCTTTTAATGTTAAAGTAACGATCGGTTGATTTTGCTGGTCGAATGAACCAGAGGCACCGCCTTCTTTTAAGTCCGTCCCATCCAGCAATACATTATCATCAACGTCACGGAATGTCAGTTCAGCCGTACTGGATAACAGTTCACGTGCAGACGACTGGTCATCGAGTCCTGCAAGCTGCACACGGATCCGGTCTTCCCCTTCTACCTGGATGGTTGGCTCACTAACACCAAATTCATTGATCCGGTTCCCTAAAGCCGTTGTTGTATCCGTCAGGACTTTTTGTGTTACCTCTTGTCCTTCAACAAGTGAATCGACTTTATACAGGACTTCGAATCCGCCCTGTAAGTCCAGACCTAGCTTTACGTCTTCCAGAATACCTTTTACCGTTGTGCTCATACCTGCAAATAGCAATCCAACTACAAGTATAAACGTAATGATACGGTTTGCTAATTTCATCTGTAAATCCTCCTCAAAATGTATGCTGACGCACACGAGAAAGAGCGCAATCAATATGCGCCCTTTCCTTTACTTCTATAGCAGTAGCCACTCGCTGCCAAACTATATTTTTTCCTTACTTCGCCTATCTCCGTAAAAGAAATCGCGGCTTTGGTTATCAGAAAAAAATGTAAAAGAAACGTGCAATAAGCTTATTATGAGTCACACATCGTCCGCTGTCAAATGAACTTCTGACAGATGACCAAAATTTTACTAGAATTCTATTTTACTTTACTTGTACCTAACAATTCCTCCAGCTCTTCCATATTAATTTCTACGAGACCATCAAAAGATTTCAGATTACTAACTTGTTCATAGTTCAATAGTTCTGACGGGGTAATGGAAAAAATGGTGGAAACAATTTCATATAGCGGAAGCTCCTCAATCACTTTTTTCCGCCATTTTTTCTCGACACAATACGCCCATAACTGTTCCATTGTAATCGCATCATACTCATACAAATGAAACTCCTCTAACTTGCTCTGCAAAATAATATCCACTTTATTATAAAGTGCTTCGTAAGGAATCGTCATTTCATCCACCTCTAATCGTTAGTTTTAATGGCACGTGCAGTTGCATACAAATATTGTATAGGAAACTTTTAAAAAGAGAAAGGGTTGCGCCAGCTAATGACTTCTTTTGTCAAAGGGACTCTCCTGTTAACGATTGTTATTTTTTTGTCTAAATTATTTGGATTTGTTTACCGCATGCAGTTTATGCGGATTGCCGGGGAAGAGGTTGTAGGAATTTATATGACTGCCTACCCTGCATTCATTTTCTTCATTTCTCTTGTGCAGCTAGGACTGCCGATTGCCTTGACGAAAGTGGTAGCGGATTTTTATGCCAAAGGAAAAAAGGCAGAGGCGGCAAGTGTCCTCAAGACATGCGTGCGTATCTCTACCATCTCCATCATTATTTTGTTACCCGTTCTGTTCTTTATCACACCAAAAATTGCCGAGATCTTCCTGCAAAGCAGCGGGACACGCTATCCTCTTATCATCGCCATCTGCACTGTACCGATTGTTGTGTACGGAGGCATTATTAAGGCTTATTTACTCGGGACAGGGAAAACATCACCGACTGCCTGGTCTTCGCTTATTGAGCAGGCCATCCGGATTGGGGCCATTACATTTGCTCTTCCTTATTTTTTAACAGGTACAAGCACAGTCGATGCTGCCTATGCGATGGGCATGACTGCACTTGGTGAATTAGGGGCATTCATTTACCTTGTATTTCATTATCAATTCACAAAGCAGCGGAACAGCAAAAAAGTCGGCACCCATCCAACGGGTCCATTGTTCAGAATAGCTTTACCGTCAGCAGGCAGTAAATTATTTGGTAGCTTTACGTGGTTTTTAGAGCCTATTGTATTTCTTAAAGCACTTACGATTTCCGGTATGACAGCTACTGCCGCTACTACGCTGTACGGTGTTATATCAGGGGTGCACATACCGCTTCTTCTATTTCCGGCATTTATTCCAGCAGCTCTTTCCATTATTCTCATTCCAGCTGTCAGTGGTGCGGCCGCTGTTCATAATACACGGCTGCTGAATGAACGCATTATTATTTCTTTACGACTTTCATCGCTCATCGGATGCTATGCTGCAACATACTTCCTACTATATGGTGATTTTCTTGCCCGCGAGCTGTTTCACTTAAAGGATGAGACAGGCTATATGAAAATACTCGCTCCTATCTTCTATTTCTACTATATACAAAGTCCGCTGCTTTCCATTTTACAGGCATTAGACAGGGCCCGTATTGCCATGATGAATTCCATTTACGGCGGTCTTGGAAAGCTTTTGCTTATGCTTGTCCTTGCTGCCCAGCCGATGCTGCAGCAATTCGGTGCTATTATCGCCATCGGTTTTGGTGTACTGCTTACCTCGTTTTTACACATTGCATCGGTACGCAATATGCCAAATATTCATGTAGGTTTCCGTCTATTTGCCGCTTCCTACAGCTGCTTTATCTTGACGAGTATTATTCAGTCGTATATTTCCTACCACTCGGAAATTTTTAGTATGGTCATCACATTTATTTTATTAACAGCCCTGCTTATTTTTACAAAACAAGTGAAGCTGACTGACCTGCGCTATGTGCGTATGTTATTTGCGCGCTTTTAATTGATAGTGAAGTTTTTGGTTTTCATAACAGCAATAAAAAACCTCATCCATACTATGAACCCCCTCATTTCGCAGCATATCTTCCAGCCATTTTCTATTTTTGCCGATAAAGGTAAGATGTTTTTCATCGACATAACCGTCCACTATAAGCGGCAATATAAAAGGATCTTTCCCTTTTTGAAACACAGAAAGCTTACCTGACTGCTCCAAAAAAGCATAGGCGATACTTTGGACAGATGTAATCCCTTGTTCCCGAAGCTGCTGGAACAAATCATCCAGATTATACCGTTGCCTTCGCATTTCTGCTTCTACAATGCGGCCGTCCCTTATGACAATCGACGGGTCACCATCAATGACGTCCCGCATTTTTTTATTTTTCAGGATGAAAAGCGCGTTTAAATATTGGATGATAAACAGTAAAATAATAGGAAAGATAGCCAGCATAAGGGGCTGTTCCAAATTGTCAATTGCCAGGGATGCGACTTCTGCAATCAAAACATAGACGGCAAAATCCAGCAGGCTCAGCTCCCCTACTTCCCTTTTGCCCATCAACCGGAAGACGACAAGTACAATAATATATAAAATGAATGTCCTAAAACTGATTAACCAATAATCTTCCACACATAACACCCTTTCTTCCTTCAAGTGTAGGCGAACTGCCATCAGCTTATACAGAAAAAAACAGCGGAGAGACGTGTTATCACAACGTTTCACTGGAAACAAAATGGATTTTTTCGGGCGTCATTTTAATCTGAGCCGGCGATGCTTCCTAAAAGAATGAAAAAGTTGTTTAGTAAAGAGCAGCTTTAATAGAAAGTAAAAAGGTTGTCCCAAAGTTACGCTTGGGACAACCTTTTTTACTATTCTGTGATGACACGGCCAATTGCTTGACGCTCAAATTTTAACGTTGTGTTATTGTCTATTTTCAGATAAACTACCGCATCTTCAATTTTGTCAACTTCACCATGAAGACCGCCAATTGTAACGACTTTGTCTCCACGTTTCAAACTATTTTGCATAGCAACCGTTGCTTTTTGTCTTTTTTGTGCCGGACGGATGAGGATGAACCACATCGCCACAAACATAATAAGAATTGGAGCTAATTGATAAAGTGTTTGCATGTATATATCCCCCTTTCAAAAATTCTCACCTCATTAGTATAGTATAAAATCTCTAATATCGCTTGGATTTACAAAGAATTTTATAACTTTTTCTCTTATAAGAAAGAAATTGCTACAAAATTGTCTAAAAGTTTTTAGCGTCCGGCTTATTATACCCATATTTCTCGAAGAATTCTTCTTTAAAATCACCTAACCGGTCTTCTCGTATTGCCTGACGGACATCCTCCATCAGCTTAATTAAAAAGCGCAAGTTATGATAAGAAGTGAGACGCAGACCAAATGTCTCCTCTGTTCGCAGTAAATGGCGGACATACGCACGTGTGTAGTTTTTACATGTGTAGCAGTCACAATTTTCATCAATCGGCCGGAAATCGCGGGCATATTTAGCATTTTTAATAACCATGCGGCCTTCTGATGTCATTAATGTGCCGTTTCGAGCGATGCGTGTCGGTAATACACAGTCAAACATATCGATACCACGGATTGAGCCATCAATCAACGAATCCGGTGATCCAACACCCATTAAATAGCGCGGCTTATCTGCCGGCATAAGCGGTGTTGTGAACTCCAGTACACGGTTCATGACATCTTTCGGCTCTCCTACTGACAGGCCGCCTACTGCATAACCCGGGAAATCAAGTTCAACTAATGCCTCTGCTGAACGGCGGCGCAGGTCTTCATATTCCCCACCCTGGATAATGCCGAATAGCCCCTGCTCATCAGGACGCTGATGCGCTTCCTTACAGCGCTTAGCCCAGCGTGTTGTCCGGTCAACGGATTGCAGCATGTATTCATGTGTTGCAGGATATGGGGGACATTCATCAAACGCCATCATAATATCGGATCCTAAATCATTTTGGATTTCCATCGCTTTTTCCGGACTAAGGAAAAGCTTGTCTCCATTTAAATGGTTGCGGAAATGGACGCCTTCCTCTTCAATTTTACGGAATTGACTCAGGGAAAACACTTGGAAGCCGCCTGAATCCGTTAAGATAGGCCGGTCCCAGTTCATAAATTTATGCAGACCGCCCGCTTCTTTTATGATATCGTTTCCTGGGCGCAGCCATAAATGATACGTATTGGAAAGGATGATGCCTGCATTCATTTCTTTTAATTCTTCCGGAGACATCGCTTTTACCGTTGCCTGCGTTCCTACCGGCATAAACGTCGGTGTCTCAAATGAGCCATGCGGCGTATGCACGATACCAAGACGTGCACCTGTTTGCTTACAAGTTTTAATTAATTCATAACGAATTGGTGGTTGTGTCATTTCTATATTTCCTCTCATTTCTAAAGTAAAAACAGTACTTCGATCAGGGGCCTATTCCTTTGAATAAGCCCTTGTAAAAATGTTTACTACCGGCCGCTTTGCGGTCGGATGTACATAGCATCCCCAAAACTAAAGAAGCGGTACTTTTCTTTTACGGCTTCATTATACGCATGCAGAATTGTTTCCTTTCCTGCTAATGCGCTTACGAGCATAACAAGTGTGGATTTCGGTAAATGGAAGTTTGTAATAAGCCCATCAATTGCCTTATACTCGTAGCCTGGATAAATAAATATGTTCGTCCAGCCTTGCTCAGCGCGGATTTCCCCATTATATTTACTGGCAATCGTTTCTAATGTACGCGTAGATGTCGTACCGACAGAAACCACTTTACCGCCTGACTGCTTTGTACGGTTAATCACTTCTGCTGCCTCTTCTGTCACACTATAAAACTCCGAGTGCATATCGTGATCTTCAATGGAGTCCACACTTACCGGGCGGAATGTGCCAAGACCTACATGTAATGTGACAAATACTACGTGAACACCTTTGTTTTTAATCTGCTCCAGAAGCTCTTGTGTAAAATGCAATCCTGCCGTTGGAGCGGCTGCAGAGCCACGCTCACGTGCATAGACAGTCTGATAGCGGTCCTGGTCTTCCAGCTTCTCGCGGATATAGGGAGGAAGCGGCATCTCCCCTAGTTTTTCCAATATTTCATAAAAAATACCATCGTATGAAAATTTGAATGTGCGGCCGCCATGCTCCAGCGTGCCCGTACATGTAGCTGTCAGCAGGCCGTCCCCAAATGTAACGACTGTGCCAATTTTCACCCGCTTTGCCGGTTTAACAAGTGTTTCCCACTCATCATCCGCAGTCTGTTTCAATAATAGAAGCTCGATACCGGCCCCTGTATCTTCCTTTGTCCCCATCAGCCGGGCCGGTAATACTTTTGTATCATTCAATACAAGGCAGTCCCCAGGGTTTAGCTCGTCTAAAATATGACCAAAATGATGATGTTCTATTTCTGTTGTAAACGGATTAACAACCATCAAACGGCTCGCTGCCCGGTCAAGAAGTGGTGTTTGGGCAATTAATTCTTCAGGTAAGTGAAAATCAAAATCTTCTACTTTCATTTTTGTAACTTCCTATCATTTAATTTTGTTCAGGATATGCATATCCGAAATGTTCATACGCCAAATAGGTCGCAACCCGGCCACGCGGCGTTCTCTGCATAAAGCCGATTTGTAGTAAATACGGCTCATACACTTCTTCAATGGTAATCCGCTCCTCGCCTATCGATGCTGAAATTGTATCCAGCCCAACAGGTCCACCTGTAAAGCGTTCAATGAGGGCGACCATCAATTTGTGGTCGATGTGATCCAGCCCCCTCGGATCCACCTGTAGCAGTCCCAATGCCTGATTTGCTAAATCAAGTGTAATACGTCCATCGCCCAGTACTTGGGCGTAGTCCCGTACCCGCTTCAGCAGGCGGTTGGCAATACGCGGCGTCCCGCGGGAGCGCCGTGCCATTTCATATGCAGCCTGCTCGTCAATTTCTACATTAAACAGCTGCCCGCTGCGAGAGACAATATGTGCAAGAGATTCTTCATCATAATATTCAAGACGAAGATGGACACCGAAACGATCCCGCAGCGGAGCAGAAAGAGCCCCGACGCGTGTTGTAGCCCCGACTAGTGTAAACGGCGGCAAATCAAGGCGTACCGAGCGTGCCTCAGGACCTTTCCCAATGACGATATCCAGACAGAAATCCTCCATCGCCGGATACAGCACTTCCTCAATGGCACGGGGGAGACGGTGAATTTCATCAATGAATAATACATCACCAGGTTCCAAGGAACTTAAAATGGCTGCGAGATCTCCCGGGCGTTCGATTGCCGGCCCGCTCGTCATCTTCACGTTTACACCCATTTCATTTGCTATTACTACTGCAAGCGTTGTCTTTCCTAACCCTGGAGGACCGTATAATAACACATGATCCAAACTTTCTTCACGTAATTTTGCTGCCTCGATAAAAATCTTTAAATTGTCCTTTACCGTTTGCTGGCCGATGTATTGTGAAAGCTTTTGCGGTCTCAGTGATAATTCAAATTGTTCATCAAATGCGCTCGACTCACTTGATAATAAACGATCCGACATTTTTGGTCCTCCTCTCTTACTTCATTTTTAATAACAATTTTAATGCTTGCTTCATATAACCATCCGTTGTTGTCAGAGAGTCATCCTCCTCAAGCTGCGGCTTTACTTTCAGCAGCTCTTTTTCGGAATAGCCAAGCGCCGTTAATGCCAGCATCGCCTCTTCCAGCTCTTGTCTATTCGGATTTACACCAAACAACGGCAGTTCATCTTCTGTACTAGGCAGCTCTACTACATCCATCAGGGAACCAAGCTTTCCTTTTAAATCGAGGATCATCTGGCGCGCTGTCTTCTTTCCCACACCAGGGAATTTCACTAAAAATGCCTCATCCTCCATTTCAATCGCCTGAATGACATGAGTCGGTGAACCGCTCGCCAAAATAGCAAGCGCTCCCTTTGGTCCTATACCAGACACCTGAATCAGCTTGCGGAACAATTCCCGCTGCTCTAAGCTTGTAAAGCCAAATAGTGTATGTGCATCTTCCCGCACATGCATATGTACATAAATTTGCTGAAGCTGGTTATTGACGCGAAAAGCATATGGATTTGGTGTATATAGCTGATAGCCTATCCCTTGTGCTTCCAATACAATATATTCCGGCGTCACACGTGTAACTTGTCCTTTTATATAATCGTACATTTCATTTCCCCTCACATTCAACCTCGATATTATACCATATTGTTCGCTTTTTTCCCCGAACAACATACTTTTTGTTAGAATTTCTCTCTTTGGTTCTTGCCAATGGAAGCTGAATGTTAAACTAAATCCGTATCAAAAGGCTGTATATCTTCCGTAGCGATTCTTTCATGACAAAAAGAAACCGCCTAACTATAGGCGGTCATGATAATTCATGGACATGTTTCATAATTTTCGACCACATAAATAGAGCTCTTTCCGTGAAAGGAGTAACATATTTGTATAATTGCTCTTTCTGCGTGTCGCTTACCTGTAATAAATACAACCACTCTCTAAGTAATTCATTCGGATAAATAAGATAAGCCAATTTGTTACGTACAATTTCTGTATAAGGCTGCTCATATAGCAATGCTTTTATATCGTATTGCATATGGGGCAGGACTCGGTTCATCCATAAAATAACTTCTTCTGCCGGATCCCCTACGCATGCCAGATCGAAATCGATTAATACCGGTGTTTCTCCAAGCAAGAAGTTATGATGTACGACATCCCCATGAAGTAAAGAAAGAGAAGTATTAGTAGATGGTTTCATTTTTTTTAATGCTAATTCGCCGAGACTGGCAATCGTATGAAAATTCGCACCGAGCAGCGGAAGTAATTCCCGTTCTTTGCTGATAAATTTTGAAAGCCTTGCTTCCCATTTTCTCCGCAAATCCTGCCTTGGCAAGTAGGGACCATCCCAGTTCATCGTCGCTTCGTGCAGGGCCTGCAGCATCGCTAATGTTTGCGTTCGTTCTTCCTGCTTTTCATAACTCGCCGGTTTTCCTTCTATCCATTTGTGTACGATATAAGGTGTCGCTCTTTTAGATGTCATCGGGGCAATATAAGGAAACTTCTGTTTCGTTAACTGTTCATGGATAAAGCGGACTTTGCTAGCGGTAAATGGGTCCTCATAATATTTAACAAAAAATGCGCCCTTTTCCGTCTCATAACGCCAGCAGTTCTCCTTTAATTGCATGGCCTATTGCCAATGTTGCTGTGTCGAATAAGGAAATGGCGTTGGGGCGCATGAAGATTTTGTCGCATGTTCAATCTGTCGAATCTCATCATAATAGCCTTTTACTTGCTCTTCCTTTTCCGGGCAAAACGGTCTGCTTGATTCACACACATCAGCAGGCTGGTACATCGTGGATTGCTCCATCGGTTGGTAATACATTGGCTGCTGATACATCGGTTGGTGGTACATCGGCTCATGGCAGCCGGAATGATGGAACATTGGCTGGTGGTGCATCGGCTGGTGACA
>DEQA01000205.1:2697-23088 GCA_002359075.1 Planococcaceae bacterium UBA3378 | reverse complement strand
GTTGGTGGTGCATTGGCTGGTGATGCATTGGCTGGTAGTGCATTGGCGGATGGTGCATCATCGGCTGCTGATATACTTCATGTTCATATGAAACCTCTTCATGAGGCATTTTTTCTACCATTTCCTCTTCGGTAGACTCTTCAAACACCGGCTGATGCTGCATTGGCGGCTGTACTATCTGCTGCATTGGTGCCTGATAAATCGGCTGTTGGTAAACAGGCATTTGGTAAATAGGCTGCTGGTATGTCGGCATATAGGCCATTTGATAAATGGATGGCATAAAGGCATAAGGATTATAAGTCGGTTCAGGATGCATTGGTAGCTGCGGTACCTCTACTGATTCTTCGACGTACTGCAATTCCTTACTTGGCTTCCATTCTACTTCCTTTTCCTTCATTTCATGCATTACCTTATGTTTATCTCCTTTAACGGTTTCCTTTCCGCCTGTCTCCCCTTTTTCAGGTAAGAAGATCTCCATCCCCGGAACGATATAATCCGGGTTCGCTAGTTGAGCATTCAGTCGTTTTAATTCATCAAAACCTATACCATACTGTTTTGCGATCTTCCACAAGGTATCGCCCTTTTGCACAATATGAACTCGCATGTATTGCCTCCTTTTCTCGCTATAGCATATGCCTATATCTAAAAAACGTCACAATTTTTGGGCGTAATGTCCAACGTCATGATACACTATGCTTACAATAATTGTTTTTTGACATACAGAGGTGATTATAGATGAAGAAAATGCTTGGAGAAGAGAGGCGCCTTGAGCTTCTGGCTTTATTAAAACAGCAGAAAAAACCGATTACAGGGACCGACTTGGCGAAGCATGCCAATGTATCACGCCAAGTAATTGTTAACGATATGAACCTTTTAAAGGCACGGAATGAACCGATCGTCGCGACAAGCCAGGGTTACTTATATATGGAGGAGCAGCGGACAGGAATCTTTGAGCGGAAAATTGTGTGCATGCATACAGGCGAAGAAACACGGGAAGAGCTATATACCATTGTCGATTGCGGGGTCACAATAAAAAATGTCATTGTAGAGCATCCGGTATATGGGGAAATTACAGCCTCTATCCTCGTTTCCAATCGACTGGAGGCGGATATCTTTTTAGAAAAATTGGCGGAAACGAATGCCCATTTTTTATCTACCTTAACAGGTGGCACCCATCTTCATGTTATTTCCGCCCCCAGCGAGGAACTGTTGGACCGGGCAGCAGAAAAACTGCGGGAAAAAGGTATTCTTGTAGAAAATTAAAAGAGATTGCCATGCTGTGAAGCTGGCAATCTCTTTTGTTTCCCTTTATATTGAGCCTATTACATTGAAAAAATGATTCAGCGAACCGCTATCGTCATTTTTTCAATTATTTTGTTATAAACCGGCTTCATATGCTCTTCATTTGCATACTCATTTAGTTTATCAATTGGGAGCCACGCAACACCGCTGTTTTCTGCTTCTGCAATGTGCAGCGGCTGCTTTTCATCCGCTTCGATTAAATAACCTACATTTAAATGGAGGTGCGGCGTAATAAAACGTCCATTTTTCACATGCCCTACAACCGTCAAGACATCCAATGAAAAAATATCTGTCGTAACAGGCATCCCTTTGACGCCTGTCTCCTCCTCCACTTCCCGCAATGCTACAGCCAGGAAATCTGTTTCCCCATCGGCATGACCGCCTGTCCAGCTCCATGAATGGTAAATATTATGATGAACCATTAAAGCTTTGGAGCGGTCTTTGTTGACGACAAACCCCGAGCACGTAATATGGGCAATGGCATTATTTCTCGTCAATACATCCTCAAACGTATTTAAACATGTCAATATTACCCGCTGATCAGCCGCTTCTTGTTCATTGTACGGCAAATAGCTTATCAGTTGTTGCTTCCAGTCCATATGCGCTGCCACCTTTCGTCCTACCCTCTTTAGTATATCACGATAAAAAGCGGGCACGCTCTTCCTTAGTCGGCAGCATACAGGCAGCTTTTTTGCCAAACCATTTGTAGCGATTTTGGGCAAACATTTCATACAATGGATCACGTAAAAGCTTTGGGATGATTATGCCTATATATAAAAGCGACCATAACCCCTTTAGTCTTTTCGCAATTCGAAGAGCGGCTGTAGATTTTGTATAAGCCTGGTCTTCCTCAATAAGTACAAGACTATCAATTCCTTGCAGGTTGTGGCGGATAACAAGCTCTTGCCCAATGTCACTTTGAAGTGATGCGAACGTAAAAGCACCGTTGTCCCGCTTCATGATGAATTGCACACTGGCATCACAGAAATTACATATACCGTCAAATAAAATGATTCGCATCGTATCCCCTCATTCCGGTGTGTTATATGTATAGTATGTACCAAGTGACTTCACGGAGCAACCTAAAGCCTCCAGCTCCTCCACCGCACCTTTCATCATCGGCTCTTCTTCATCTGCCGACACATCGATAATAAAGAAATAATCTCCCAAACCTGTTTTAAGCGGGCGGGATTCAATTTTGCTTAAATTCAACTTTCTCCAGGCAAATACCGATAACACCTGATGAAGTGCTCCCGAGCGGTCTGTTGGCAATGTCAGCATGAAAGTTGTTTTCGGTCCGCTGTTTGCCTCGTCCTTTGGTATTCTGCTATTATGCTTTGATAAAACAAAGAACCGGGTATGATTAAAGTGAAAATCATGAATATCCTTTTCTACTATTTCCAGACCGTACTTGGCTGCTGCAGAAGAGTTGCCGATTGCTGCAATGCATTCATCCGGCGACTCCGACACAAGCTTTGCCGCAGCGGCGGTAGAGGAATATTGATTAAGAGGCACACCGGCAAAATGATAAAATAAATATTTATGGCATTGTGCAAGTGCATGCGGATGTGAGTAAATCGCTTTTACCTCTTTCCAACGGGCAGCTTGATTTTTATGTACCATTAAATGCTGTTGAATTTTTGACAGTACCTCTGCCGTGACAAAAAGGTCCGCTTCATGAAATAAGTAATCCACTGTTAACGGTACAGACCCTTCTAAAGCATTTTCTACCGGAACTACCGCTAAATCCACTTTCCCGTCAGCTACTGCTTCGATGCATTCCGGTATAGTTGTGTAAGGGATCAGCCAGCTGTCCGGAAATAAACCTTTCGTAGCTAAATAAGTAAAAGATGCTTCCGGCCCTAAATAGGCAATTCGCTTTTCCCACTGTTCCTGTGACATATTATAACCCCATCTCTTTTGTTTCTAAATCTTCAGTTAATTTTAGACAAGAAAAGCCCGTTTGCCACTACTTTTGAAACAAAAGGGATTTAGGCGCAAGTAGCTTTTCTAATCCTCAACAAATTTATGTTTACGTATATCTTAAAAAAGAGGAGCGCAAGCATGCGCTCCTCCCTTCTTATAAGGCACCGGAGCTGATTACTTCTGCCGATTCTACAAAATCCAGCCTTTTTAACGTTTGAACCCATTCATCCAGCTCATGAATCATGCTTGTGACATCAAGCGATAGTGTAACATTCGCCCGCCCCTGAATGGGGATCGTCTGGTGGATGGTCAATACGTTACAATGAGCTTCTGATACGAGCTCCAGCAGCTTTGCCAAGGCCCCTTTACGGTCCTGTAATTGAATAAATACAGTTAATATACGTTCCTGCACAATAGAGTGAAAGGGAAAAACGGCATCACGATATTTATAAAAGGCGCTCCTTGATAAATCCACTTCTTTCACAGCGTCCCAAATAGAGGCGACCTGTCCACTTTGAAGCAATTGCTTCGCTTCTAATGTTTTTTGCATCGCGTCTGTCAGTACATCCTCACGCACTAAATAATACCGTTGATCAGCAACGTTTTTCATACTCTTCCCTCCAAAGCTAAAACCTTAATCAATAAATTCAAATTCAAATTCTAATAAGCGGACGATATCGCCGTCTTGCGCACCGCGTTCACGAAGCGCCTCATCAACGCCCATCGCACGCAGTTGTCGTGCAAAGCGGCGGATACCATCTTCACGGCTGAAGTCCGTCATTTTAAACAGTCGCTCGATTGAACCGCCGGAAAGGACAAATGCACCGTCGTCATCACGTGTGATCTCAAAATTATCCTTCTTCGATTCATGTTTATAAAGAACTGTTGCATCAGATTCTTCCTCTGTAATTTCATGAAGCTGGAATTCAGGCGTTACTTCCAACAGGTCGGCAATTTCAAACAGTAATGGTTTCAACCCTTGTCGGGAAACAGCTGAAATCGGGAAGATTTTAATGTCTCCTCCAACCTTCTTCCTGAATTCCTCTAAATTCTCCTCAGCACCCGGCATATCCATTTTGTTAGCTACAATAATTTGTGGGCGCTCTGTTAAACGCAGATTATACTCTTCCAGCTCTTTATTGATCGTCACATAGTCTTCATATGGATCGCGGCCTTCCATTCCACTCATATCAATTACATGGACAATAACACGGGTACGTTCAATATGACGAAGGAATTGCATCCCAAGACCTACACCTTGGTGAGCCCCTTCGATCAGTCCAGGCAGATCAGCCATGGCAAAGCTGCGGCCGTCCTCTGTTTCAACCATCCCTAAATTCGGCACGATTGTTGTAAAGTGATAGGCACCGATTTTTGGCTTCGCTGCTGATACAACAGACAGTAAAGTAGATTTCCCTACAGAAGGGAATCCTACAAGTCCTACATCCGCCAGTACCTTTAACTCCAGGATGACATCCAGCTCCTGGCCCGGCTCTCCTTTTTCAGCAAGCTCTGGTGCCGGGTTTGCCGGAGTGGCAAATCGTGAATTTCCGCGTCCGCCGCGGCCTGCCTTTGCGATAACCGCACGCTGTCCATCTTCCACAAGATCTGCTATAACTGCATTTGTTTCCGCATTGATCACTACTGTACCAGGTGGCACTTTTACGATTAAATCCTCTGCACGACGGCCATGCATCCCTTTACTCATACCATGCTCACCGCGCTCTGCTTTGAAATGGCGTTTATAACGGAAATCCATCAGTGTGCGAAGACCTTCATCTACTTCAAATACGACATTTCCGCCATGACCTCCGTCTCCGCCTGCTGGACCGCCATTAGGCACATATTTCTCGCGGCGGAATGCAACCATTCCATCTCCGCCGTCTCCACCTTTAACATATATCTTTACGTGATCGACAAACATTACTTCAACTCCCTATTTTGCATTACTATTTTAAATGAAGCCGCTGTCTGTTCCAGCGTCTCTACATAGAATGCTTCCGTTTCTTTATGAAAATGCGGGATTTCTGTAAAGCTTCCGGTAAAATGAACGGTTACTTTCCATACATCCGCTGCACCTGCAACCTCGATTTTCAAATATTGCTCTGAAAAAACATCTAATCGCTCATGCACATGAATAATTGTCTCTTCCAAGTATTGAACAATTAGCTCGTCCCATTGTTCATTTAAGGATTCCGTTACATAGCTTGATAGGGTAATTAAAAATTCCGGGTAACGCCATTTTAACGTTTGTAAAAATTCAACCGCTTCCGGCCATCCGATTTTTCCTAAACCTGAAAACTGCTGGCATTGTGAGGAGATCTCATCGATAAGCTCCTTCGCTTCTTCCACCCGGCCTAAATCCAGGTTCATTTTAATCAAATGAAGCTGATTTAAAAAATCATGATTTGCAAAGCGTAATACATCTTTTACCGTCAACGTTTGCCCCATACCTCTCACCCCGTTACTGTTATCTTACTTAGTATATCAATTTTTTAACTACATTTCCTTCAAAACATTATACTTGGAACATTCCAATCATTCATACGGAGGAGCATGCCTTCTTTCAAAAAAAAGTAGACAAAGTCAAAACGACTTTGTCTACGTTTTTTTTATGCTTCTTGAGCTACTGGATATACAGATACTTTTTTCTTATCGCGGCCCATACGTTCGAATTTTACAACGCCATCAACTTTCGCGAATAAAGTATCGTCACCACCACGGCCTACGTTTGTACCTGGGTAGATTTTTGTACCGCGTTGACGGTAAAGAATTGAACCACCAGTTACGAATTGACCGTCAGCACGTTTAGCACCAAGACGTTTTGCCTCAGAGTCACGACCGTTCTTTGTAGAACCTACACCTTTTTTAGATGCGAAGAACTGAAGATCTAAAGTTAGTAACAACATCTTTGTTCCACCTCCTACACCATTTTATATTTTAGTTCAATATAATCCGAATAGCTAGCAGTCATCGTGTAGAACTGTGTAACCATAGTATTCAGGATCACTTGTAGTTTATCGTCTGTTTCCGGATCGAGATCATTCGGCAATTTCACAGATAAATAGCCGCCTTCAGCGCCCTGCTCGATTTGTGGCTGGATGCCTGTAATGTGATGGATCGCATTGACTGCGCCAAAGGCAACAGCTGATGCTCCTGCACATACAAGATCACGGCCATATACATCTGATAGGGCATGTCCTGAAACCTCAAATCCATACGATTTGCGATTTTCATCGCTATAAATAGTTACCGTAATCATTCGGTTCACCTCACAAATTAAGCATTGATTGCTTCAACAACTAATTTAGTGTATGGTTGACGGTGACCTTGTTTACGACGGTAGTTTTTCTTCGCTTTTAATTTGAAAACAGTAATTTTCTTTTGTTTGCCTTCTTTCACAACTTTCGCTGTTACAGTAGCGCCGGCAACAGTTGGAGCACCAACTTTAACTGTTTCTCCACCTACGAATAAAACTTTGTCAAAAGTAACGATTTCGTCAGCAGCTACACCTAGTTTTTCAACGTAGATTTCTTGACCTGCTTCAACTTTGATTTGTTTACCACCAGTTTCGATAATTGCGTACATTAAAATGCACCTCCTCTAATAAACTAAGACTCGCCTGTTATTGAAAGGTGGCCGCATTCGCGACTCTTGGGCACCTTACCAGTGCGGTTGTAGCGGGTGCTACAAACAATAACATTAAAATACTACCACGCTCAGCGTTTCAAGTCAACCTATTCATTACAACTTTTTCAAATGCTGAACGGTACTTACGGAATCTCCACTCTCCTATTACTTCGCTCCATAATAAGAGGCTTAATACAGCCAGGAAAATAGATTGTGGCAGCATTAGGAATGTTACTACCACTATTATAGTAATAAAAAGTAAAGAAAGCGAAAGATAATATTCATATATCTTTTTCTTCGGATTTACCTTCAGTAGAAAATTACATAAAATCTGTCCCCCGTCCAGCGGATAAATTGGCAGCAAATTGACAAAAAGCAGCATCAGTTGAATAAAGACAAATTCCTTCTGAACGATCAATGGTATAAATGGACCGGCTGCACAGGCAAGCAGTGTAAACAATGGGCCTCCTGCTGCAATCCACATAAGAGACGTATAAGACGGGGCATGTCCTGTCGGGAATTGGATGTTCGCTCCAAATGGCAGCATCGTGACCCTTCTTACTTTCACCCCGCGAAGCCAGGCAAAAAGAAGATGACCCGCCTCGTGCCAAAGCAAAGACACGAGGACAAGGAAATATTGCGCTATATGTCCACTCAATGCCCATATAAGCAGCATTGCCAAAAATACGGGATGGATTCTTATGTTAACCATATTGCTTTAGCCATTCGACCGTTTCTTCCAAGCTCAGTACCCGTCCGTTTTTTTCGATTTGGATGAATAATTCTCCGGCTTCCTTTACCCCGATCACTTCGCCTGCTACAACAGTACTATACGGTAAATGATAAAAATCATTAATAAACCCAAACGTCACGCTGTATCCATCATCATAGGCAATAGACAGAACCTTTCCTGTTCTCGCCGTATGCCCCGTATATACAATGACACCCGATTGTGCAGCTGCAATTGTCACCGGCTCCTCATAGGCGAGCATGAATCCTTTGTCGTACCGTTTGATCGCTACAAATTTTACGAGCGCTCCCTTTGAAGTCGAGGCAACCTCCACCAGCTCTTCTTGTGAAAATAACTCACTTACTGTATGTCTCATCATTGTCATATGTTCTGTGCTATAAACAATTCGTGTGATCATATGCCTTACCGATTCGTTGGAACTGTTCAAACCGACATAAATGACAACGCATAGAATAAGCGAGGTAAGCCATTGCCATGCTTTCATGTCACCATCCTTTTTATTATCATATGTCAGTAGGTGCAAAAAAACGCCCTTCAGCTCATCACTAAAGGGCGTTTCCCGTTTATTTTGAGAAAATGGACTTCAATCTTGCAAAAACACCTTTGGATTCTTCCTCTAATTTCATGAGAGGAACAGATTCACCCAAAATTCTTCGGGCAATATTCCGGTAGCCAAGAGACGCTTTATTATTCGGATCCATTACAATGGGCTCTCCTTTATTAGAAGAGCTGATGACATCCTCGCTATCAATGACGATACCGAGTAAATCGATCGATAAGTGCGATGTAACCTCTGTAATATCCATTGTATCTCCGCTATCCATCATATTCTTTCGAATACGGTTGATAATCAGCTTCGGTGCACCGATTGCTTCTTGTTCGAGCAATCCAATGATCCGATCGGCGTCACGGACAGCAGAGATTTCAGGAGTCGTTACAACGATTGCCTGATCCGCTCCGGCGACCGCATTTTTATACCCCTGCTCAATACCTGCAGGACAGTCAATTAACACATAGTCAAATTCTTGTTTTAAGCCTTCAATCAGACTCTTCATCTGCTCTGGATTCACAGCATTTTTGTCGGTTGTTTGAGCAGCTGGTAATAAAAATAGTTTATCATCAACACGCTTATCCTTCACAAGCGCCTGGTGCGGCTTACAGCGACCTTCAATTACATCGACTAGATCATAAATAATACGGTTTTCCAGTCCCAGTACAACATCCAGATTCCGAAGGCCGATATCAGTATCTACTAAACATACTTTTTTCCCTTGAAGAGCCAATGCAGTTCCAAGATTAGCAGTTGTAGTTGTTTTACCGACCCCGCCTTTACCTGAAGTTATTACAATTGCTTCACCCACATTAGCTTCCCCCTTTAAATGTATTCAAAAATGGCCGAAGCTTTCTTATATCCTGCACATGACTATAAGAAATTTCACCATATGAATTCAAATACGCGCATAATTGTTCTCTATGCTTTAGTACAAATTGTTGTTCATTGCTCATTGTTTGTGTCTGGTCGGCAATCAGGATATGTGTCGGTGCAAAAAAGGCAGCCGTGATGACCGCTTCCTTATTTCCTCCGGCTCCCGCATGGGCAATTCCCTTCAGCTTGCCGAGCACATATATATTGCCGCCCGCTTCAATACGGCCATTTGGATTTACATCTCCGATAATCACAATATCTCCCGGAGAACGTACAATTTGCCCTGAACGAATGATTCCGGCATAAATCTCGCATTTCTGCTGCAAAAATTGCAGGTTGCTTTCTTCGTTTGTCAGGACATCACTTTGTACTTTGGAAACACGCATTTTCCCTGTATTTTGCACAACTTCCGTTAGCTGCTTTTTTTGCTGTTCTGTACAATATCGATTACCGAGGTGAAGCTGCACCTCTACTTTACCATCTATGCCACCTTCTGAAACTTTGCGCTCCAGCTCTTCGACTAGCTCAGAATAAGCACATTGGTCATCCAGTCGGAGTACTAGTCCATCTTTTGTCCCCTTGATATGGACATACGACTTCTTCATAGTTAAAGTGACACCTCACGCTTCCATTTTAATATGTCATACTGCGTTCCCGCTCGAGCAGCCGTGCATCGATTAAATATTTAAACGCCCAGCCGAGCATCAGTAAAAATAAAAGGTTTGCCCCGATTGTCGGTAACAGGCGCCCATTTAAAAAGTCCCAAAATGGCATGGCTGTAAAATCAATGAGCAGGAAGAATTCATAGAGCAGGATCTCCATTCCAGCAACAAGCAGCACAGCAAGCACTGTCGTAATAAGCAGATGCTGATGGATAAATTTAATACTCCAACCTGCGATGAAGCATACCAATGGATATAACACTGAATATAATCCAATAATATCAATGTAAAATACATCATACAAGAGGCCAAAAATCAGGCCGTAAATAACGGCACGCTTCCGGTTATAGTAAATAGAAATGAAGATTAAATACAGTATTAAAAATCGCGGTACGAGATACGCTGTGTAATCATCGAAGTAAATCGGTGAAAATTTTGCAAATTCCGGCTCCAGCAAAAATAAGAGGACCGCAACAAGTGGAATTAAATATCGGACCATTATTCGTCACCTTCTGGTTCAGTATTTTCATTCGAAAGATCCTTATTTGTTCCTTCTCCGTCCAGCCCATCAATGGATGTGATGGAGCGCTTTGCAATAATCACTTCTTCCAACAGCGAGAAGTCTGCTGACGGCTTCACATATGCCATTTTTGTCAGACCAAAATCGTCTGTTGTGACTTCCGTGATTTCCCCAATTGGAATACCTTTCGGGAAGATTCCCCCAAGACCTGAAGATACCACTTTTTCCCCAACTTCAATTTTTTTGCTGGAATCGATCCGCTTTAATACTAATTCGTTGCGCTCTGCATCAAAGCCTTCGATCAGACCATAAATATCTTCTTTTTCGCCCTGCACTAAGGCAGATACTCGATAATTCGAATTGTTCGTATATAAAAGCTCTACCTCGGAAGTATATGGTGTGACGAGAATAATTTTCCCAATCAGTCCACGGGCTGTCATAACAGCCATATTTTTTTCAATCCCGTGCTTAGATCCTTTATTCAAAATAATTTTTTCTTCCCATTGATCAGGGTTTCTCGCAATGACCGTCGCATGGACAGGATTATAATCAAGCAGGCTTTGCTCTTTGTCGATCAGTTCCTGTAAATTGGCATTTTCCTTCTCCAAATTATGAACTTTCGTCTGCAGTACCGCAAACTCCTCCAGGCGCATTTTCAAACGTTTATTTTCTTCATACGTATTTAATAACGATTCAATTCCATCGAAAATACCTGTTATGTAATTAGTCGGCTTTGCTACGATACTCTGTGCAAAGCCGACCGTATCCTTAATAATCTGTTCTGGGAATGTCGCGTTTTGACGATCACGTAATGAGAAGCTAATCAATGCCACAAGGAAAATAACACTTACTAAAAGCACTATCAGTTTCTTATTCGAAAAATGTGGCATTGTCTACCCTCCTTACCCTTTCATTTGCTGGGAACGAACTAAATCAATATGGTCCAATGCCTTGCCAGTACCAATCGCTACACAGTCAAGTGGCTCTTCAGCAATGAATACAGGCATTTGCGTTTCATCACTAATAACTTTATCCAAATTGCGAAGCAAGGCGCCGCCACCTGTTAAGACAATACCGCGCTCCATTACATCGGCTGATAATTCAGGAGGAGTCTGCTCCAACGTCTTTTTCACGCCGTCTACGATCGCTGTGATTGCTTCACGTAATGACTCAGAGATCTCTTCTGCTGTAATTTCAATCGTTTTTGGAAGACCTGTCAATAGGTCACGACCGCGGATATCCATTTTTTCGTTTTCGTTTTCTACACGCGCTGTACCAATTTCCATTTTAATCGCTTCAGCCGTACGTTCACCAATTGTTAAATTATATGCTTTACGGATATACGAAATAATTGATTGGTCCATTGCATCCCCGCCGACACGCACTGATTCGCTTGTTACGATACCGCCTAGTGAAATGACTGCTACTTCTGTTGTACCGCCGCCGATATCTACTACCATCGAACCCGTAGGATCCCAAACTGGTAGATTTGCACCAATTGCCGCTGCAAATGGTTCTTCAATCGTAAATGCTTCTTTTGCACCAGCCTGGCGTGATGCATCAATTACCGCGCGCTGTTCAACTGATGTAATTCCATACGGCACACAAATCATAACATTTGGTTTTTTCCAGTTTGAACCGGATGTTTTTAATGCTTCATGCAAATAATATTTAATCATTTCTGTTGTAATGTCAAAATCTGCGATAACCCCATCTTTCATTGGACGAATCGCCACAATTGAACCTGGTGTACGGCCAATCATGTTTTTTGCATTATTACCTACTGCTACAATGTCACCTGTTTTTGTATTTTTCGCTACAACGGAAGGTTCTCGTAAAACGATTCCTTTTCCTTTCACGAAAACTAGTGTATTCGCTGTGCCAAGATCAATCCCGACATCCTTATTTCCTAATCCAAACAAATTAAGTACTCCCTTTCTATACAAGCCGTTCTTATAAGTTAGCTAAAATCATACGCTCTATTATAGCGGATACACGTCCAAAATTGTAGTGCTACACCACCCAATCATGAACTTTTTGTCATATTTTCGCTAATAATAAAGTTTGCCTCCTCTATTGTATTTGTATTTGGTAGATGAGACAAACAAAAAAGCTATATAACTTTTAACAATTCCATTGCAAATTTATGACGATATAACATAAAAAAAGGTTCACTGTCACATTATCGTAATATAACAAAAAAACTACGCCCGGTAAACGGCGTAGTTTTTCCTGTAAGCCCTAATATCTCCACTTATATATTACCATATAAAAAGAAAATATCTATAATAAACTAAACGATTCTTTAAAAGGAAGTAATATTGCTGTGACCTTTATTTATAAAAGCCTAAAGCAAGATTCATCACCGGAACATAGGGTTTATTTTCGTTCTGGCTGGATGCTTTCTGCGGGGGCACGGCTCCAACTAAATGGTTTCGAGGATAGACCTTCGAAACCATGGGATTTTTAAGCACGTGCTGATCTCCAAGGAGGCACCAGCCGCCGCTCCAATCAACTTGTTATCATCCCGGCTTATCATCCTTAACTTATAGTGAAGATCAAAAAATAAGGAATACAATCTAAATATATCCTTTTTCTTTCATACTGATAAATTGATGGTCGCCAATGATAATATGGTCGATTAAATCTATACCAATAATTAATCCTGCTTCCATCAGCCGTGTTGTCACTTCAATATCTTCCGGACTTGGTGTCGGAACGCCGCTTGGATGATTGTGCGCACAAATAATAGAAGCAGCAGAGCGTTTGACCGCTTCCCGGAAGATCTCCCGAGGATGCACAATAGAGGCATTTAGGCTGCCGATAAAAATCGTCTTTTTATGTAGCACCTGATTTTTCGTATTCAAAAAGAGAACGACAAAGTGCTCCTGTGTAAGAGAAGACATATCAGGCATTAAATAATGAGCCGCATCATCCGGAGAGCGGATCGTAAAACGCTCATTCGTCTCCTTCTGTGCAAGGCGGCGTCCAAGCTCGATTGCCGCTAATATGTGG
This sequence comes from Planococcaceae bacterium UBA3378, assembly GCA_002359075.1. Classification (GTDB taxonomy): domain Bacteria; phylum Bacillota; class Bacilli; order Bacillales_A; family Planococcaceae; genus Lysinibacillus_B. Next base: position 9,856 of record DEQA01000205.1, on the reverse strand, counting down.
ACTGCCTTTACTTCTCCTATTCCTTTTACCGCCATCATTTCCTCTATAGTAGCGTCCCTTAATGCGTGGAGTTTTTCAAAGCTCATTAATATACGATTAGCAAGCGCTAATACAGACTCCTCTTTTGTCCCTGTCCGCAGTAGAATGGCTAACAATTCCTGGTTTGACAAACTTTGCGGCCCTTGTCTAATGAGCCTTTCGCGCGGCCGGTCAGCTTCATGTACATCGCGGATTTTCAACTGCGTGATCGGTGAAAGCGTCAAATATGTCACTCCTTTAGATTGAAATATAATGCAGTGACAATAATCTCTCTACTAAAGATGCTAATGGTAAACCAACAACGTTATTATAATCGCCTTCAATGCGGTCGACAAAAAATACCCCATCCGTTTGAATACCGTATCCTCCGGCCTTATCAAATGGATCTCCAGATGCCACATACGCCTCGATCAATGATTGTGGTATATGTTTAAATACTACCTTTGTTTCTTCTACAAAAGTTGATTCCTTACCATCAGGTGTTATAATGGCAACCGCTGTCATGACCGCATGCGTATTGCCTGATAAAGTTTGCAGATGCTGCACTGCCTCTTCCGGTGAGACAGGCTTATGCAGCAAACGATCTTTATAGACAACAATGGTATCTGCGCCAATAACAGTTTTATCCGGGCATTTCTGCGCTACATCCCTCGTTTTCAGCAATGCTACCTCTGTTACATACTGCTGTACAGTTTGCGCTTTTACGCTCGTCTCCTCCACATCGCTTGTCATCACTTCAAAAGGAATATGAAGCAGTTCAAATAATTCCTTTCTGCGGGGCGATGCCGAGGCGAGTAAAAATTCGTGTGTTGTATGAAATTTCATGTTAGTACCCCCTGAGCACTATGATAGCGGACATTTCCCTTTTTGAAAAATCTCTGCCTTCGCCCAAATTTATATTTTGCTCCCGATTTGTTAGTCAAATTGTATTTTTAAACAGTCATTTTCACTGTAAAATTGTGCAAGTGCATGCAGCCGAATGACATTCATATCACTTGAAAGCGGCGTAATGCCATCAATAAGAGAAGTCCATTCTTCCGGGAGCTCGGCATCTTTGCCGCTTGCTTGAAAATTATTTTTCAGTTTATTTTCATCCTGTAAATAAACCGGAATATCGGCAATGCCGGTTTTTGAGCAGCCGTTACTGGAAAACTGAAAGGATTTCGAGAAAGAAGCAGGAACTGTTTCCTCCGTCAATTTTGCCTGTGCCACCTTTGACCAGACATAAAATGTATCTGCTACTTGAACAACAACAGCTTTATTTAATGTAGGATTTTGTGCCATAAAGGCAGACGCGCTGTCAACTGTCGAGAAAGCTCCATGCTGGCTTGCATAAAAACGGGCTGTTTGTTGCGGAGCTGCATTTACCTCTACAGCCTCCCCCTTTTCAGTTGCCTCCGGGGCTTCGGCCGACTCTTTCGCTGTGATGAGAAAAAGAGCAAACGCTCCAACACCCGCTAATCCAATTAACATACCAAGGGCCGCAGCCCGGAAAATTTGTTTTGTACTGATGAATTGCTTTGAGAACATTGTCATCACCTCTAGCACAACAGTAACAAATAAAAATGAAAAAAGGACAGGAGCTGTGTCGCTCAAGTCCTAAAATTTCTCGACAAATAGTTTTATTTTTCGCCTATAAGCTGTGCGCGCAATGCAGCCAGCAAATATAGTGAGCCTGTGACAATTCTGATCTTCTGCTCATCTGCAGGCTCCTGTAGATATTCAACAGGATGATGAATAATGCGGCGGTCGACGGCCCGGCTTTTCTTAATTAAATCTTTTGCCTTCATCGCCCGTTCATTATCAAAGCTTACAAATGTAAAGGTCGTGCTGACTGTTTCCAGTATACGAAGAACCCCATCGACATCCTTATCTGCCAGCATCCCAAGAACAAATTCAATATTTTTATTCGGAAATAATTCCTTGATAGTAGCCGCCAGCTTTTCTGCACTCGCCGGGTTGTGCGCTCCGTCAAAGTAAACATTCGGCAGTACCTCTTCAAATCGCCCGGGCAATGCAGCTAGTGCCACACCTTTTCTTATCGATTCGTCCTTTATATTATCTGCTGTCAGTAAAAACGCCATAATGGCAAGCGCCATATTTTCTTTCTGGTGAGCGCCCGGCATCCTCCGCTTAAGGGCTGAAAACTGATATTCCGGTGATAGAAACTGCTCTTCCTCTATTGTAAATTCCTCCCCCAGCATATAAAGCGGAGCCTTTTTATTTTGCGCCTCCTGTTTTACTACGTCCAATGCTTCTACCGGCAGTTTCCCGACAACTACTGGCACCCCCTGCTTAATAATACCTGCCTTATGCGTGGCAATTTCAGAAAGCGTATTTCCCAGGAAATTCGTATGTTCCAGAGAGATGCTTGGAATGATAGATACAAGTGGCGTAATAACATTTGTACTATCAAGAAGTCCTCCCATACCTGCCTCAATCAGGGCAATATCCACGTGTTGCTTTTTAAAGTGCAAAAGTGCGGCACATGTTAATAATTCAAAATCTGTGCATTTTCCGTCTAGTCCTGCCTCACGCATTTCCTGGAAAAGGAGATCCATTTCATGAGCAGTAATGTTTTCCCCGTTTATTTGAATTTGATCGTGCACATCTAATATACAAGGGGACATAAACTTCCCTACCGTTTTACCATGCTGGCGAAGAATGGATTCTAAAAACGTAATCGTTGACCCCTTGCCATTTGTTCCCGCTACATGGATATATGACATACCGCTTTCCGGGTGTCCTAATAGAGCCAGCGCCTCGTTCATTGCCTCAAGCCCCGGCTTAATACTATTTTCACTGTTTAGTTGCCATTTCTTTTTATAATGTTCAAACCCAGTTATCATGTTGTTCCTCCTTCTCCGTTACACTGCAGCTCACTATGCCTCGTTTTGCTGTATAGCCTGCAATATATAATACCCGTGCAAAATACGACAATTTTCTGTGCTAACCTTCTATAACGAACATAAAAATGACCGTACTTCAGCTATAAAATAAAGTGAGCCTGTAATAACAAGAAGCTCATCTTCCTGCAAATTACCGTGCAGTGTAAGGAGCAGGGCACGCCAATCTTTTTGGATAATTTTACACGGATGCCGGCTTTCCTCAGCAAGCACCTCTGCTTTTGCTGCCCGTGGCAAATCAATTTCCGTAAAATATATTTCGGATGCCGCTCCTTCCATCATCCGGATGCTTTCCTGATGATCCTTATCCTGCAGAGCTGCATATACAAATTTATAACGTTTATCCGGCTCCACTTGCTCCAATGTATGAAGTAAGGCAGCTGTTCCTTCCTGATTATGAGCCCCGTCAAGAATAATCTGAGGAGCTATCCGCTCGAAACGCCCATCCCAGCTTGCCTTTGCAAGCCCTGTGCGGATCGTTTCCTCCTTGATGGAAGCATCATATAGCAGGGCCGCTGTTATAGCAAGAGCGGCATTATCCAGCTGGTGGGCTCCAGCCATCCTTACATAAATATCCTTGATCTTTCTATCCAATGCTTCATAAGTAAACATTTGCCGTTCTGCTTTTTTTTCGGCATGAATTATATCATCCAGCATATAAAGAGGTGCTTGATGCTGCGCAGCCTCAGCACGTATGACCTTTCGCGCCTCTTCCTCTCTAGCCCCGACGACTACAGGTCTGCCGAATTTAATGATTCCCGCTTTCTCGCCGGCTATTTTTTCAATCGTATCACCAAGCATGTCCGTATGCTCCAAAGAGATTGTGGTAATGACGCTGACGTCGGGAGTTAATACATTGGTTGTATCAAGACGTCCGCCAATCCCTGTCTCAATCAGCGCTATATCCGGCTGTACCTTAGCGAAGTATTGAAACATAATAAGCGTCATAAATTCAAAAAAGCTCGGAAACTTTCCGTCCAATTGATTATGTACGATGTCAGCAATTTTATTGGCAAAGTATAAAAAATCTTCATCAGAAATTTGACTTTTATTGATTGTGATCCGCTCATTTGGCCGCTCCAGATGCGGTGATATAAAGGCACCTACCGTTAATCCGTGGGTCATCAGAATTTCCCTTGTCGCATTGAGCGTAGAGCCTTTGCCGTTCGAGCCGGCAAAATGGATAAACCGTGTGGATGCTTCAGGGTTACCCAGTGCGGCTAAAATTTTCCTTGCCGATTCAAGCGGCTGCCCCTTATACTGACTTGCCTTTAATCTAAAAATAAAATCAGTACAGTCTTTCATAGTGTGAAACATGATCCAGCCTCCCAACGACTGATTACTTATGTATTTGGCCGATTGCCATCGAATATTTGATTCTTTAATCCTTTCACATTGTCTAATACTCAGACACATTTGTCTAGAAACAAATGAAAGGGAGGTACCAAACCGGTCCCTCCCTCGTCATTACATATTTTTCAGTTCAGCTAAACGCTTCTCAACTGTTGCATATTTCTCTTCATAATCTGCAAGCTTTTCCCGTTCAGCATTCACAAGTGCTTCCGGTGCTTTTGACACGAATTTTTCATTTGAAAGCTTGCCTGTAACTAATTTTACTTCCTTCGCCCACTTTTCAAGCTCTTTTTGTAAACGGGCAACTTCTTCTTCCACGTTAATCAGGCCTGCTAGCGGCAAGAACAATTCTGCACCTGATACAACAGCAGACATTGTTTGACCTGGTGCTTCAATTCCTACACCGATCTCAAGAGTTTCCGGATTACAGAATTTCTCGATATACGCTTTATTGGATTCCAGTACGGCAGCTGTTGCTTCGTCTTTCGCCGAAATATAAAGCGGCACTTGCTTGCTCATCGGTGTATTTACTTCAGCGCGGATGTTACGTACAGAACGGATGATATCCATTAACAGCTTCATGTCGCCTGCTTCTGCTTCAAAGTCAAATTCAGGACGAACTACCGGCCAGGCTGCTACTGTAATCGATTCTCCCGCGTGTGGTAAGTGCTGCCAGATTTCCTCTGTCACAAACGGCATGAACGGATGCAATAGACGCATTGTTTGGTCTAATACATAGGCAAGTACGGAGCGCGTTGTTTTCTTCGCAGCTTCGTCTTCACCATAAAGCGGCAGCTTCGCCATCTCGATATACCATGAACAGAAGTCATCCCAAATGAAGTTATACAGTTCGCGGCCAACTTCACCGAACTCGTATTTATCAGAGAGCGTTGTCACCCGTTCGATCGTATGGTTCAGACGGGAGAGAATCCATTTATCCGCTACAGATAATTCACCTGTTAAATCGATTTCTTCATATGTTAAGCCTTCCATATTCATCAAGGCAAAGCGAGAAGCATTCCAGATCTTGTTGATGAAGTTCCAAGTCGCTTCAACCTTTTCTGTTGTATAGCGTAAATCCTGCCCTGGAGAAGATCCTGTCGCCAGGAAGTAACGCAGTGAATCCGCTCCATATTGGCCGATTACATCCATCGGGTCAACCCCATTACCTAGAGACTTCGACATTTTGCGGCCTTCCGCGTCACGTACAAGTCCGTGAATCAATACATCTTTAAACGGACGTTCTCCTGTGAATTCTTTTCCTTGGAAAATCATACGGCTTACCCAGAAGAAAATGATGTCATATCCTGTTACTAATGTATTTGTCGGATAATAGCGTTTGAATTCTTCATTCGCTTCATCTGGCCAGCCCATAGTAGAAAACGGCCATAAAGCAGAGGAGAACCAAGTATCCAGCACGTCTTCGTCCTGTGTCCAGTTTTCCGGATCAGCAGGAGCTTCCTTGCCTACATAAATTTCGCCTGATTCCTTATGGTACCAAGCCGGAATTTGGTGTCCCCACCATAGCTGTCTTGAAATACACCAGTCATGAATATTTTCCATCCAGCGGTTATATGTGTTTTCAAAACGATTTGGTACGAAGTGAACTTTTTCCTCTTCGTTTTCCTGCATTGCCAGTGCCTGTTCAGCAAGCGGCCCCATTTTAACGAACCATTGCTTTGAAAGGTACGGCTCTACAACCGCTCCCGAGCGCTCTGAGTGTCCCACTTGGTGGACATGCGGCTCGATTTCAACAAGCACGCCCGCTTCCTGCAAGTCTTTTACGATTTGTTTGCGGCATTCAAAACGGTCCATACCGGCATATTTACCGGCAAGCTCGTTCATTGTGCCGTCTTCATTCATAACTAAAATACGCTCCAGGTTATGGCGGTTGCCGACTTCAAAGTCATTTGGGTCATGGGCCGGCGTCATTTTAACAACACCTGTACCAAATTCTTTATCAACATAATCATCCGCTACGATCGGAATTTCACGGCCGACGATTGGCAGAATAACTGTTTTGCCTACTAAGTGTGCATAGCGCTCATCTTCCGGGTGTACCGCCACGCCAGAGTCCCCAAGCATTGTTTCCGGACGTGTTGTTGCCACACGTAATGTGCCCGATCCGTCAGCAAGCGGATATTCCATATGGTAGAATGCACCTTCGACCTCTTTATGGATTACTTCAATATCGGATAATGCTGTTTTAGCAGCAGGGTCCCAGTTAATAATGCGTTCGCCTCGGTAGATTAACCCCTTTTCGTATAGCTTGACGAATACTTCCTTTACCGCATCGGATAAACCTTCATCCAATGTAAAACGCTCACGAGAATAATCAAGAGCCAGCCCTAGCTTTGCCCATTGTGCACGAATATGAGAAGCATACTCTTCTTTCCACTCCCACGTTTTTTCCAGGAATTTTTCACGTCCTAAATCATAACGAGTAATCCCCTCACCGCGCAGCTTTTCTTCTACTTTTGCTTGTGTTGCGATACCGGCATGGTCCATACCCGGCAGCCATAATGCATCATACCCCTGCATACGTTTCATACGGATAATAATATCTTGCAACGTTGTATCCCATGCGTGACCAAGGTGTAATTTCCCTGTTACGTTTGGTGGCGGAATAACAATTGAATACGGTTCTTTCCCGCTTTTTGGCTGTGCTTCGAAAAATTTGCCGTTTAGCCACCATTCATAACGGCCGGCTTCAGTGCCCTGTGGATCGTACTTTGTCGGCATTGTGATTTCTGTCATACTGTTTCCTCCTAATAGAAAATAAAAAACTCCCTCGTCAATAAAAGGACGAGGGAGTTAGTTCGCGGTACCACCTTTAATTCCAAAACAATGCAAGTCAAGCG
>DEQA01000205.1:1711-2569 GCA_002359075.1 Planococcaceae bacterium UBA3378 | reverse complement strand
AATTCATAAAGGCTGCTCCCAGGCTACGTTCAAATGGGCCGCTTTGGAAACTTTTCAGCTACCGTTTCCTCTCTATTAAAGGGCGTACATTCTACTCTTCCTGCTCATAGCATCGAATATTTAGTTACCTGCTATTGTAATCAATTTATGTTGTTTTTTCAAGCTTTGTTACATAGGATAGCCCATTTTTTAAAAACTAATCGTTTTTATCAAAAAGAGATGCCTTCTAATGTTGAATTTAAGCAAAAATAACAGAGTGTGACGTTACGAGGGTTTGCCGAATAAGCTATAGTAACCGGATTTTTTAAAAGTGGGGACTGGTTGCAAATTGAAACATTTTTTCACGTAATCGATACGATGACATGCTTGATCAGCGCTTAATTCATCAGCGTATGCCTGGCTGGGTATCATTCTTTTTAAAAGAACAAAAAGACTATCCATCTATCTGCTGGATAGCCTTCATTTCCTCGAGAAAGGAGTAATAAATATGAGAAAACATTATAACCCTTATTTACTACCTCCGTGGCTTCGGAAAACAAGATTTTACTGCCGGACAATCATTATACCTATTACTATTTTCCAGGGCTGTCGGACATTGTTCTTCCCAACTACATGGGATTTCATTGTGTTGTGTATATTGGGGCTGATCGCCTATCTACTAATTTCGGACTTTATTTAACGCAAAGGTTTCTTTCCGATATCCATCTTCTAAATGAAACAAAAACTCTGTAGATTCCGGCCGACTTTCATCTAGATACTCTTCAGCACGCTCTTCTATCAATTCTTCCACTACTTCTTCTTCCATATTCACAGCAGCTTTCTCATTCATTTCTTCCATTACCTCAGCTATCTCTTCAG
>DEQA01000205.1:0-1589 GCA_002359075.1 Planococcaceae bacterium UBA3378 | reverse complement strand
ACTGCTTTTTCGATAAAAATTTTCTCATGATCCGATACATTTGTAGTAGTCAGTTCATCGTACACACACATTACCTGCCAGGCGATATCAAACGCATCCCCGCAAGTTGTTTGAATATCTTCAACTCGTAAGTTTTTTACTTCCATCTTTGGCAGCTCCATTCGAAATGGCAGGGCATATTCAAAATACCCTTCACCATCTAATAAATCAACATGTTCAATGAGTGTGCCCATTTCCGAATGGGCATGCGTTTTCTGGTCAAATTCTACTCTCGCCATTATATGATAGATACCTTGGATAAGGAGCTCTTCAGATAACTGATCACATTCCCAGTTTGGCTGAACATTAATCAATTTCACGTCTTTTACGCAGCCAAAGTCCCGGGGAAATGTGAAGGTTTCATTCACCTGCCATTGCATCGTTTGTGACAAAAAAATCCCTCCTTATCACACCGTATGCGGAAAGGAGGGATTTTTATTCATTATTTAGCCGATAGAGGCTTTCACATGACAGCTGCTTTATCGGGCAAGCTTTTCAAATACTGTATGGAAAGCTGCAACCGTTTTTGCGATATGCTCTTCTGTATGTGCAGTTGAGATAAACATGCCTTCAAATTGGGAAGGTGGCAGGAAGATGCCTTCTTCCGCCATGAGTTTGAAATACTCAGCAAACAATTCCAAATCAGATGTTTTGGCAGATTCGAAATCTACGACATCCTCATTTGTGAAGAAGAATCCGATCATCGAGCCTGCACGGTTTACTGTATGCGGAATATTGTACTTCTCTGCTGCCTCACGGAACCCGGCTTCAAGCTGGTCACCCAGCTTTTTAAAATATTCATAGGATTCTTTTGTAAGACGCGATAATGTTTCGTATCCTGCAGTCATTGCAAGCGGGTTTCCAGATAATGTACCCGCCTGATAGATCGGGCCGGCTGGTGCAATTTTCTCCATAATTTCGCGTTTCCCTGCAAACGCTCCTACCGGAAGGCCGCCGCCGATTACTTTTCCTAATGTTGTTAAGTCCGGCGTTATGCCGTAGTAGCCCTGCGCACAGCCGTAATCGACACGGAAGCCCGTCATCACTTCATCAAAAATAAGCACAGTACCATATTTTTCTGTCAGCTCACGCAAACCTTTTAGAAATTCCGGCTTCGGTGGTACAACCCCCATGTTTCCTGCTACAGGCTCTACAATGACTGCTGCTAAATCATTGCCGTATTTTTCGAATACTACCTTTGCGGACTCTAAATCATTGTATGCGACTGTTAATGTATTTTTCGCAATATCCGCTGGAACTCCCGGAGAATCAGGTAAGCCAAGTGTTGCTACACCTGAACCTGCTTTAATCAACAGGGAGTCACCGTGTCCGTGGTAGGAGCCTTCGAATTTTAGAATTTTATCCCGGCCTGTGTAACCGCGTGCTAAACGAAGAGCAGACATTGTTGCCTCTGTACCTGAAGAAACAAAGCGGATCATCTCCATTCCAGGAACACGGTCAATTACGAGTTTTGCCAGTTTATTTTCAGAAAGAGACGGCGCTCCAAAAGAAGTAGCTTTTTCCGCTTGCTCTTGGATTGCTTTTACAAC
>DEQA01000125.1 GCA_002359075.1 Planococcaceae bacterium UBA3378 | reverse complement strand
CGGTTTGCAGTTCTTTTTGTTACTTTTAGTATAGTTGCCACTTCATCTGAGGTGAAATGATTCAGCTCATTTTTCATCAAGTACATTTTCAATAATTCTATTTGCTTCTCCTTAAACTTTCCCTTTTCGTCTGATTTGCTTAACTGATACACAGTCGGCGCATAAAGCTCAAGTGGACCAATTACATGCCTTTTTTCATTTACTATAAAGGCCGTATTTGCTGCATATTGCTGGCACTGGCGAAGGGCGAGGCCAGCATGGAAGACAGCAGATGGGATGGAAATGCCAAAACCTATGCCAATCTGCAGCATATAATCTTTAATATTCTTTATTTCCTTTAACAGGTTCAATACTTTGTAGCCCTCTGTTACTCTTTCAAATTCCCCGCGCTGAATAATAAAATGATATTCTTTATCGGCTATTTCAAACATATGGCCATTCATTTCTTCCATATATTTATACAAGTCTCTTTCCAGCTTTTCTTTTCGTAAAACACGCTGTTTTGCCGTTAACATTTCATTTGCCATAGATGTTACTATAAGCTTTCCAAACACGATTTGGTTTTCACGCTGTCGCCGCTGTGAGGAAGACAGCATCATCCGTTCAATACAAACGATAATATCTTCTCTCGTCGGCTTCAGCCATACGACCGGGATATTCATCCCCGTGAGTGCCTCCTCTACTTTTTTCAGAGACGTAATCACGCCAAACCGTTCCTTTTCTGCTTTCACTTCTAAGTGACGTTGAACAATTTTATCGAGCTCCGCCAAACTACCGAAATATTCGAACGATTCGAAGCGTATTCCGTCAATATTAGATATGGCTGACTCTATATATTGTTCGGATATTCCATCGATGCTAACAATCCGGATATCCCGATTTCTCGTTAAATGAAATAACGCCTCATACAGGCCTGCTCCCTTTAGCGGAATATAATAACTTTCTACATGCAATTTCATTGATTGCTTCACTAATTGATACGTGGCACGGCTGGAAAAGAGGAGACAATCCATCTCTTCTGCTAATTCGCATGTGAAAACAAGTGCATCATATATCTCGTCTGATAAACGATATTGTACATCTAAATGTGGAAACATAGCAAAACAACTTTTGATTGTTTTTTCTATCCAAAGAGGGCCGATGAACCCAACCTCCAGCATATATTTCACATCCCTCAAAATAAATAATCGAATGGTTTAATGATAAACCATTCGATCAGTATTTGTTAAATTAAGAGAGTTTCTTTTCTTAAAAATTGTTGGACAAATTCATCATCATGCAAATGGGGATACAAAGCATACACCTCGTCAATCAGCTCTGCCTGCCCGTCACTCAGCACTTCCCTTTCACTTAAACATAGGTTCGTTGTAAGCAGGCCTTGTCTTTTCAATACTTCGTTAATCCCTGCGATGCTTCCTTTAAATTTGTGCCGCGCATCGAAAAAGGCAGCATTGGCATGTGTGACCTGCTGGGCGAGCTTCATCCATTTGGCATCGATCGTCTGATGCTCCCCCTCAGTTTTAATCTCCTGGAACAGCTGTACTGCTTTTGACGTCCAGACAGCCCAGTGTCCCAAAAGACCGCCCACAACTCGCTTTTGCTTTACTGCACCATCTACCTTTTCTTCAAATACGGTAAATAAATCATGGATAATCGAATCATCATTTCCGGTATACAAGGCAATCTCAGCTGCCCTGCTTGAATGCAGGATGGCCCGTGCTACATCAATCGTTAAATAACGGTTAAACGGTGCTGCCTTTATCGCATGAACTTGCGGAATTTCACAAAACTGCTCCCAGTACGCTTTACTGAAAATTCTTCCTCCGACAGCCGGCTGCAGATAAAAACCAATCACGGGAATAATGGAAGCAACCTCCCGGGCACGCTCAAGCAGCTGTGACTCTCCGATATGTGATAAACCATTATTGCTCAAAAGAACAAGATGATAACCTAATTCCTTTGCAAGCTGTGCTTCTTTCTTTGCCTGCTCTACATTTCCGCTCACACCTGCTACTTTTATAAAATCTTTCTTTGCATGTTTTTCTATTTCTTCATGAGCAAGCCTTAGTACTTTTTCATACAATGAAAAATCATCGTGTATTTCAAATTGGGTTGTATGCACCCCTACCGCTATCCCGTCTACTCCTGAAGTAATGTAATACCTCGTCAGTCTTCGCTGGGAAGCTTCATCCAACCGTTTATCTTCCAATAAAGCAAGCGGATGTGCAGGAATGAAGGAGCCGGTTAAAAGCTTCTTTTTTATGACTGTATCCAACATTAGAACTGCCCCTTTCGCTCTTGGAAATGTGTTGGTTTATTTAGCAGTTCCCCCTCATTCCCAATCCATTGGGCAATCAAATCGATCATTTCCCGGATGGAAACGGAAGGGTACCCAAACGCTTGATGAGCTTTCGATGAATTGCTGAGCAGGGCGGTATCCGCTTCTTCTCCTACAATTTTTACTTCCTTCCCAAAACGTTTTCCAAATTCCCCAGCCAGCCAGCGGACAGACAGTGTCTCCGGTCCTGTTGCATTAAAGATCGCTGGAGGCGACGCGGCATGCAGCAAGGCACGGATGGCATACTCATTAGCGCTGCCCTGCCATATAACATTCGCATGCCCCATCGTCACATCCACAGGCTCTTCTGTATAAACGGACCGCGCGATCTCCACTAACACCCCATACCGTAAATCAATTGCATAATTCAAACGGAAAAGGATCATTTTCGTCTCGTATAAATGCGAAAAATAAGTAAATATCCGTTCCCTTCCGAGAGAAGACTGTCCATATTCCCCTACCGGATTGGGCAAAACCAATTCATCACAGCCCCCCATCTTTATTTCCGTTAACGGATAGACATTTCCGGTAGAAAAAACAACGATCCTGGAGTCTTTAAAATGTTCAGCTACGCGCCCGGGAAGATAGCTGTTCATCGCCCATGTAAAATGCTCATTGCCCTGTGTCCCAAACTTGTTCCCCGCCATATAAATGACATTAGGTACAACCGGCAGCTTCTTCATTTCCTCCTCATTTAATAAATCACACGCAATCGTTTCAATCCCTTTTTTATTTAACTGCTGCTCTAATGTGCCGTCTGAAAACCTTGATACGCCTATTACCTTTTGCTTTGTACCAGCAGCATCAATGGCGTTTTTTAATAAATAGGCAAGCGTCGGCCCCATCTTTCCTCCAATTCCAAGAATCATGAAATCCCCTTCTAGTTCCTTTATATCAGCTAGTAACGCTTCGGAAGGAATCGACATATATTGTTCGAGCTGTTCTACTGTATGAATCATTTTAGTGTCCCCTTTATTATTAAGTTAAGAATATTGCCTTAAAATTATTGATTGCCAGGTAAAGAAGCACAATGAGCCCTATAATACCCAGTGCATTGCTGAATAGCCTGTTTTTCAAATCCCCCATCACTTCCCTGGAATTTGCAATAACAAGAATAGCTATCGCAATGAACGGCACGACAAAAATCGTTATCCCCTGCGCAAACGTAATAAGATTTACCGGGTTTCCGTTAAAGACCAACGCAACCGCCGATCCGAATATCATGACAGCAATAATTGCTATCTTCACTTTCATAGACGATAATTTATGTCCAAGCCCCAGCCCATCGGCCAGCAACCCTCCACCAATTGTAGCATTACCGACCAGTGATGAATACGAAGCACCGAATAGACCAAGTACAAATACAAATACCGCAAAACCACCAAATGAAGGACGTAATATTTCAGCCATCTCAATGGCATTGTTAACGACAATTCCTTCAGCTTTTAATACGGTCGCCGCAGTGATCATAATCAAAAATGAAATGAAACCTAACAAAAAAATACCGAATAGTGACTCGATCATGCTCGTCTTCGCTTCTTCCCTCACAACGCCTTTTTCACGTACTAAATAGGATTGATAAAGTGCGCCTACAATCGAAAACGAGGTAGCGAATAATGCAACAACCAGTCCCATGCTGCCATCAGGAAACTGAGGAATAAATCCGGAAAAAATATCGGTGATGGAAGGTTTGACAACGATCACCGTAATAAGAAATGCCAGCAGCATGATCATCACAAGCACGAGCATTAGTTTTTCCAGTACATGATAAAATTGAGACGAAAACAATAAAGCAATGGCCAATAAAGTTCCTACTACTATCCACACTTTCGCATCCAACCCTGTTACAGCTTCAACGGCAATACCTGTACCTATTGCATTTCCTGCCTGGAAAGATGCACAAACAAGAAAAGCGCCGATTCCTATGAATACCCCTGCAAGTTTCCCCCATCTTTGATTGACCAGACGAATGAATGACTCTTTCCCCGCTATCCCAATACGGGCACTCATTTCTGTATAGCACGCCATTAAAATAACTGCTGCTACCAATGTCCATACAAGCTGCGATCCATAAATCGCCCCAATTTTTGACGACAGCGTGATCGAGCCAGGGCCAAGCACTAAAGCAGAAGTAATTAACCCAGGGCCCAATATCTTCAGAAATTTAGATAACCCGCTCTTCTTACCGGCTGTTGCATTTGCTGTAACCTCTTCTTTTGTAACCATCTCATTAACCCCCTTCTTATATCCAGAATTTTCTTTCTTTAATATTATTAAAAAATCCATATTTTTAATATGTCCTTAATTGGTCCTTAATTGCCTGTTTGTTACAAATGAATCGTTTACTCTAAATGAGATTTTTTCTTAAAAACATGTTTTCTAATGTCCAATACTTGAATAATCAACTGAGGTGATACCAAATAAAAAAAGGGCTTGCATTTTCTGGATGATGGCATATAATAAGATTAACAATTATTAATCAACAAAATGATTATTATTGATTGTAATAAAGAAAAAATAAAAAAGAAAAGATTGACTGATTAGAAAGTTGCACTAATAAGGAGTTTTACAATATGTCTAACGAAAAAGCATTACAGCAATATGATGTAAAAAAATATCGTACACCAGATGGTTACACAAGTGATATTGCTGTGTTTACAATCATCTCTGAACAAAAAGAAGAGTTCAAACCTGCAAAGATGGAGCTAAAGATCATGCTTATCCAACGAAGCGCTTTAGATTCAGAAGGAAGACCTAATATAGAGGCCTCTAAATGGGCTTTGCCGGGAGGTTTTGTAGAGGAAGCGGAATCTGCCTTTGAATCTGCACAACGGGAATTGCTGGAAGAAACCGGTGTTACAGGTATTCACTTAAAGCATTTCGGTGTATATGATAAGCCAGGGCGTGATCCAAGAGGATGGATTATCACTAACGCTCATTACGCCATTGTTCCTGAAACCAAGCTGGTTCACCGTCAAGCAAATGATGATGCCGATAAAGTAGAGCTATTCTCTGTAGAAGAGGTATTACATTTAGATTTAGCATTCGATCACTGTGACATTATCAAAGATGCAATTAAAGCTATCACAAATGACTTATTGCAAACAACGGTAGCCCGTAACTTCCTCCCTGCTCACTTTACCTATTCGGAATTACAAGCTGTCTTAATGACCGTTACAGATGATCCTGCTATCCGTTTGAAACAGTCCTTCCAGAGAAAAATAAAGATGTTGCCGTTTATTGAAGAAGTACCAGGAGAAACGACAAACCGAACATCTAAAAAACCAGCTAAGCTTTATCGGTTTAACGATGTGGAAGTTGGAAGTTCAATCTATACAAGGGCCTACTAATTTTTTTTACCATCATTAATCAACAATATGATTATTGTTCATTATTTATAGAGGAGTGGTTAAAATGAAACGAGCTTTATTAAATATCGATTATACAAATGATTTTGTGGCCAAGGATGGTGCTTTAACCTGCGGCGTTCCCGCTCAAAATATTGAATCAAACATTATTGAGTTAACAAAGGCATTTATCAAAGAAAAGAGTGTAGTGATCTTCGCTATCGATTTACACAATGAGAACGACCCTTATCACCCAGAAACAGATCTTTACCCGCCACATAATATTGATGGGACGAAAGGAAGAGAGCTATATGGAGGGCTTAAAGCTATTTTTGAAAATGCATCAGAGGAAGACGGTAAGTATATGCGTTGGATAGACAAAACAAGATACAGCGCATTCGCTGGTACGGATTTAGCAATCTATTTACGGTCCCGGGGAGTGGAGGAAGTTCATATTTGCGGTGTAGCCACCGATATCTGCTGTCTACACACAGCAATCGATGCCTACAATCTTGGATTTAAAATCGTTATTCATTCTAATGCGATGGCAAGTTTCAATCCTATCGGTCATGAATGGGCACTGCAGCATTTCGAAAAAGCATTAGGGGCGAAGGTTATTTACTAATCAAAGGGATTCTCCCCTTTCTACTTGAATGATTCAAACAACACTAAAAAAATACTTTTAATACTTGGAGGTTTTACTTATGAAAAAAGTTTATGCAGATGATAGCTATACATTACACACAGACTTATATCAAATAAATATGGCTAAAACATATTGGGATGATAAGATCCACGAGAAAATGGCTGTATTCGAAGTTTTTTTTCGTAAGATGCCATTCAACAATGGTTATGCCGTATTTGCAGGACTGGAAAGAGTCATTTCTTACCTTAAAGGATTTACATTTACTAATTCTGATATTGAGTACTTACGCGATTTAGGATGGTATGAGGAAGATTTTTTAACTTATCTTAAAGATCTACGCTTTACAGGGACAGTTCGCGCTATGAAAGAAGGAGAATTAGCTTTTGCTAATGAACCGCTTATCCGTATAGAAGCGCCTCTTATTCAAGGCCAATTAATTGAAACGGCTATTCTTAATATCCTTAATTATCAAACACTGATTGCTACAAAGGCATCTAGAATCAAACATGTCATTCCGAATGAGCAAGCACTGGAGTTCGGTACACGAAGAGCCCAAGAAATGGATGCTGCTATATGGGGTGCAAGAGCGGCTTATATCGGAGGTTTTGAAGCTACGTCGAACGTGAGAGCTGGTAAAATGTTTGATATCCCTGTGGCCGGTACCCACGCTCACGCAATGATTCAGGCTTATAAGGATGAATATGTCGCTTTCCATAAATACGCTCAAAGCCATAAAAATTGCATATTCTTAGTAGACACGTATGACACACTTAAGTCAGGAGTTCCAAATGCAATTCAAGTAGCGAAAGAACTTGGAGAAAAAATGAACTTCATTGGTATTCGATTAGATAGTGGAGATTTAGCGTATTTATCAAAGCAAGCCCGCAAAATGTTAGATGAAGCTGGTTTTACTAAAGCGAAGATTGTAGCATCAAACGACTTAGATGAAGATACAATACTAAACTTAAAAGCTCAAGGTGCGAGGATCGATAGCTGGGGTATCGGAACAAAATTGATTACGGCTTATGATCAGCCTGCTCTTAGTGCTGTATATAAACTAGTGGCTATCGAGAAAGAAGATGGGCAGTTAGTTGATTCTATTAAGATTAGCGGAAACCCTGAAAAAATAACGACACCCGGATTAAAAAAAGTCTATCGTATCGTTAACAAGGAAAATGGGAAAGCAGAAGGCGACTACATCACGATGGAAGATGAAAAGCCACAAGAAGAAGAACGTTTAAATATGTTCCATCCTACTTATACACATATTGGTAAAATCGTGACAAACTTTGAAGCAGTTGACTTGCACCTAACTATTTTCAAAGAAGGTGAGTTAGTGTATACACTACCTACTCTTGCAGAAATTCAAGAGTTCGTAAAAGAAAATCTCGAACTGCTGTGGGAAGAATATAAACGTACAGCAAATCCCCAGGAGTATCCGGTGGATTTAAGTCAGAAATGTTGGGACAACAAAATGAAACAAATTAAAGAGGTACAGGAAAAGATAAGACAAAATTCACAACCAATCAACGAATAAATCTTTAGGGAATTCCCCTCCTCGGTTTACACAGATGAAATAAGTATATTTATTATTGGAGGTTCTTTAATATGGCTAGAATCGGAATTTACGGGTCTTCTTTTGACCCCATTACAAATGTACACTTATGGACTGCGAGCACAATTGCTCATCGCTGCAAATTAGATAAAGTTATCTTTTTACCTTGCTCAGATAAAAGGAAAGATAAAAAACTGTATTCAAGCAATACCCATCGGTGGGAAATGATCCAACTAGCGATTAAGGAGAATCCTAAGTTTACTGCGGATCATTACGAAATGTACCAAGATGCTTGGAAGATTACTACTTATGAAACAATGAAGCACTTTAAAGAGGTATATCCGGATGATGAGTTGTACTTTATTATGGGCGCTGACTTGCTTATTGACATCGGTGAAGGAAAATGGAAAAATGCAGATTCTTTAATACGGGAAAACAGATTTATTGTGATGGCTCGCAATGGTATCGATATGCTTGCTGCTATTAGCAGATCACCTATCCTTCGAAATAATGATGACGGGCAGACATTCCATCTAATTGATAAAGGGCTGTCTATGGAAATTTCCTCTACTTATATACGTGAAGAATTCTCCTTAGGTGGAGAGCCTCGTTATTTATTGCCGGATGCTTGCTATACTTATATTAAAGAAAATAATTTATATACAGGTATGCTGATTTAATTGCTTCCTTAGCACCTCAGTAAAAACCGTCACCTTTGTTGCATGCATGTAATATTGCATAAAACGTGAGGGAATTCCTGTACTCATTTAATAAAACCTCTTCATCAATCAAAAATATAACGGAGAGCAATTGGTTATTTGAGTGCAGTATTTCCATTTACCATGCATCACGACAGTAGCTTTCCTACTACCAAAATGAACAGGAGCAAAACAGAAAGAAGAAAAGAGATAAGTAACGTTGCGATGCTCATCAAAAACCGCTTTCCATTTGTAACGCCTGAAAAGCCGATTACTCCTAAAAAGAAGGAGAAAATCGTTACCCAAAAATTTAACATGAGCGGATGAATGGAAAAAATCGACTCGGTTTTTCCCGGTACAAAAGTTAGAAAGACTCCCACACAGCCAATAGACAGAAAAAATGCTCCTGTATTGACTCTTTTTTGCCAAACAGCTACATTCATATCGCTCATCTCCTATCAACTAAATTTCTTTTTAATAAGCAGTTTTACGTTATTTTCCTATTAAAGACGTTACAGTTTAATCAATAGTTCGGTCACTTCTTAAAATTGGATCTATTCATTGGTATAATATATAATCGTCACCCGCTATACTCTTTCCAAGCAAAAAAGCTCCACCCTAATACCAGATGGAGCACCAATTGTTTATAGAGTTCCTTAATAATAACTAGATTGCTGTTACGCTTTTACATCATCATAGTCGCTGCTTTTTTCAAATGATTCTGCAACATACGGGCAAACGGCCTTCATTTTATAACCATTTTCCCTTGCATAATCTGCAGCCAGGTCTAGAAGTTTTCTGCCCACTCCCTGACCCCTTAGCTCTTCTGAGACATAGGTTTCATTCATCACCATCGTATTTCCTTCTTGCGACCAGATAATGTGTGCCTTGCCGTCACCATCCTGTATATATTCGAAGCCGTCCTTCGATTCCATCAGTGTAATATTCATATAGTCTCACTCCTTTTGTAGATATATTGTAAGGCTTCCCCTTGATTTGAATAATAAACACGCCGCCTGTCTGGACTCTTCCTTCTTCAAACATGATAACCCAAAATATTTTTGAGCCGGATGTGCTGACAGCAGAAGGTGCATATAGTGAAGTAACGATTATTAATGGACTGTTCGTTTTCTGTTTGGATGAAGCTTATTTTAAAAGAAATATTTTTCGGAAATTGGGATGCTAATATTTATCTTAGGAGGAACCTTATGAAAAATAGCCTCATCGTCATCCTTGCCGTATTGATTACCGGGTCTGCCAATGCTATTCGTTATACTCATTTTTCCATTCATACAATTCATTCCATCATCCCGCTGCTCTTTATAGGAGTGATTGCTGTGTGGCTCTATTCAAAAAAAGGCAAGGAGCATGCCATTTACATGACTTCCTTCCTTGCTCTGTTTATTCTTATGATTTTCGGACCGGTATTCTGGGAGCTGGATGAGATTACTGTCGAGATGGCGGCGGGTTATGTATTGCGTATGTATATCGTCTTCACTGTTGCAATGATTTGTTTATCGGGGGCGGTCTGGTTCGGTTATCATCGCTACTTTACAAAAGGCCCCCGCTAAGCGAAAGCCTTCACTTGTTTGCATTATAGCAAAAGCAGTCCATTGTATGATCGTTCACCATACCGACCGCCTGCATATAAGAATAGCAGATGGTACTGCCGATAAATTTGAATCCCCGCTTCTTTAGTTCCTTGCTCATCTGGTCACTTATTGAGGAAACAGCAGGTACCTCTTTAATTGTTCTCCAGTGATTGTGAATTGTTCTATGGTCTGTAAAACCCCAGATGAAATGATCGAAACTGCCGAACTCTTCGCATATGTTAAGAAAGGCTTTGGCGTTCTTCACCACACTATTCACCTTTAAACGATTGCGGACAATTCCCGGATTTTCGAGAAGCTCCTGTATTTTCTCCTCAGAATAATGAATGATTTTTTCTGCCTCAAAGAAATCGAATGCTTTTTGGTAGTTTTCCCTTTTCTGCAAAATCGTCCACCAGCTTAAACCCGCCTGTGCACCTTCAAGACAAAGCATCTCAAACAGCAGGCGGTCATCATGGACCGGCCTTCCCCATTCCTCGTCATGATATTTTACATAGAGCGGTTCATCTTCCTTAACCCATGCACATCGTTTCATCATTATCCCCAGCTTTCTGTAGGTTGAATAGTCTGCAAAACCCTACCGGTACTAAAAAAGTGTAGGATAAGCTTCTAACTCTTATCCTACACTTTTCATCAAGAAGGTTCTACCGGTAAAATGCCTTCAAATTCAGCTCTTACCTTCGCTTCTTCTTCATTTAATAAAATATGAATATCACCATAATCGCGGGAAGTACGGATCAGCCGGCCCATTCCCTGCTGTAGGCGGAGCTGCATAAATGGAAGCTCTACTTCTTCAAACGGATTTTCCGCAAACGACCGCTTCGCATCAAAAAGCGGATCCTGCGGTGGAAATGGCAGATCATATACTATTACCCTTGTTAACGCTTCCTCTGGAAGATCCAATCCTTCCCATAAGTGATAGGAGCATAGCGTTTGTATCGTCCCATCCTGGAAATCTCTGATGATGGCAGAAAGCTCACGGTCCCCTTCAAATGCTACATGCATCCGGTCCATCATAGACAGGCCTGCTTTAAACTGCATCATCGCCTGTTTTGACTTGAACAGAACAAGCGTCTTTTCTCCTTCACGGATTAGCTCCTGTACCTTTTTTACCTTTTCCGGCTGTGTTAGTTCATGTATATAAATCTTCATTACCTCATCATAGTCAAATGGTGATGGGACACTAAACGACTGATAGTTTTTAATCCCTAAACTATAGGCAATATAAGAAAAGTCTTTCTTAACAGACAGCGTGGCGGAGGAGAAGATGATTGGGAGTTTTTTAGAAAACAGTTTTTCCTGCAGTACATCTGTTATTAAACGCGGCATAATAACAAGCGTTTCTTCACCATCCGTATTTTCCTGCCAATCAACCGCATCTCCCTGAGCGATAAAGATGCGCATAGCCGCTACGTACTGCTCTAAAAACTCTTCTGCCATATTTAAATCATACTCTGGAATCATATAAAGCTCTGATTCAAATACAAATTCTTCGAGCAGCTGGTCAACAGCTTCTACAACTTTTTTGCCGATTGCCAAAAGCCGTGGAGATTTATTGATTCGTTTACGGTCCTCAAGAGAATCCACAAGACAATCACGCAGCTCATCAAAGAACAGTTCATGATGATCCTGTAGAGTCTCCATTGCATACAATGTACGCTCTCGTACGCCGTCCACCATTAACCGCTCCAGCATCCCCACAATCGTAGAAGCCTGGATTTTCACCGTCATCGCCTTTTGTGCGGCATATTCAAGCAGATGTCCTTCATCCAGGACAATCATCGATACTTCCGGCAGCAACGGAAGCTGCCCCTCGCGTTCACGTGATTCTTTAGTAGCTAAATGCTCCATCAAGAAGTCCTGTGAACAAATGATCAGATCCGTTGACTGGCGGTAATGCATACGATGCAAAGTCTGCCCGCAACGATTACGCATATCGCATACCGCACACTGCATAACGGCATTGTAGTTTACCTTCTGCCAATCTTCATCGCTGACTGATGGAAAATCTGAACGTTCGCCGTAAGGAACCGCTTTCGTCATTGGTCCTGCTGCGTACACCTCTTCAGGAATCGTAAAGGCAATATCATCAATCCATTCGTCTGTTTCCACCTTCTCGGCCTCTTCAAAACGCTTTAAACATAAATATTGATCACGTGACTTGGCAAGTCGTACATCAATATTCAACTCCAGGACATCACGCAGCTTATGAATATCGCCGCCTTCTTTTACTAATTGATCAATCAATGTTTCGTCTGCACAGGCGATGAGCGCAGGACGTCCTGTATATCTTGCATACGAAATAGCAGGCAGCAAATAAGCAATTGTTTTCCCTGTACCTACACCTGCTTCTGCAAACAATATATTTTTTTCTTTTAATGCCTGCTCGATTTGGTAGGCCATAAAAATTTGTTCATCCCGGCATTCAAAACCCTTTTCCGGCAGCACATCATATAATGTATCACCGAGCCAGTCCCCGAGTGAATCATAAAAAGAACTATCTTTTGAGAGCTCAAAAGGTAAAGGTTGTCTCATCGTTTCTTTCTCCCTCATTATCCATTCATATAAACGAGAAATCCCAAGCCCTTCTACAGCCTGGAACTCCCAAGGCTTTCTCTATATAAAATTTTATGCAATACGAAACGGAAGGAGAGCTCTCCTTCCGTTCGTTACTCTTCTCGCTTCGACTTTTGTCCCCAGAATTGATAAAGGTCTGTGCGAATAAAGCCATTAAATAGTTTACGCTTTTTCGTTGCTTTTTTCCCGTAAAATGTCTCGAAATCTTCCATAGAAGAAAGCATATAAACCGACCAAGTAGGATAATTGTTCATCACCTGACCAAGCTGGCGGATAACACCTTCAATGACTTCTTTCTCACCGATCCGCTCGCCGTACGGAGGATTGGAAATCATCACACCATCCGTCAATCTTGTTGTAAAGTCGGTCGCCTGCATCTGCTTAAATGTAATAATATCCGCAAATCCAGCTTCCATTGCATTTTCCTGTGCGATGCTAACCATCCGGTGATCAATGTCTGAACCGATAATTTCCAACGGCTGGTCATAGTTAGCCAACTGATCTGCCTCATCGCGTACTTCATCCCAAATTTTCGCCTTCATCCAGTGCCAATCCTCTGAAATAAATTCCCGGTTATAGCCAGGCGCAATATTTTGCCCGATCATTGCTGCTTCTAGAGGGATTGTACCAGAGCCGCAAAACGGATCTGCAAACGGACGGTCCGGATTCCATTTTGACACTTTTACAAGAGCAGCAGCCAGCGTTTCCTTCAAAGGTGCCTCCCCTTGAACTTGGCGATAGCCACGTTTATGAAGGCCTGCACCTGATGTATCTATTGTTAATGTTGCCATATCTTTCAAAATCGATACTTCAATTTTGAAAGTTGCCCCAGATTCATCAAGGAATCCTAAACGTTTATAGTAAAATTTCATGCGCTCGACAATCGCTTTTTTTACGATTGCCTGACAATCCGGCACACTAAATAATTTCGATTTCACGGATTTCCCTGATACCGGGAAGGCCGCGTCCACCGGCAAGTAACGCTCCCACTCAATTGACTTTGTGCTTTCAAACAGCTCATCAAATGTAGTAGCGGGAAATTGGGCGACAACAATTTTTACCCGATCCGCTACGCGTAACCATAAGTTACAGCGTGCAATAGCCGTTTCGTCCCCTTCAAAATATACTTTTCCGTTATCTACACGTGTTTCATAGCCTAGAGCCTGTACTTCTTCTGCTACGATAGCCTCTAACCCCATCGCAGCTGTTGCTACTAATTGAAATTTTGTCATATATTAATACCTTCCTTGATGTTCGATTTCCCAGAACTGAATAAAATCGATCAGTTCATTTATTGGTAATGGTTTGCTGTAATAGTACCCTTGGATATAATTACATCCCATCTCCTTTAGTAATTCCACTTGCTGCGCACTTTCAACCCCTTCAGCCACGACTTTCATCTTCAGACGATGGGACATTTGAATGATTGCATCTACCACGACCTGTTTATCATCCAACGAGCATAT
The DNA here is from genome assembly GCA_002359075.1 of Planococcaceae bacterium UBA3378. Classification (GTDB taxonomy): domain Bacteria; phylum Bacillota; class Bacilli; order Bacillales_A; family Planococcaceae; genus Lysinibacillus_B. Next base: position 1,738 of record DEQA01000125.1, on the reverse strand, counting down.
ATGCTGGATAAAGCTGCGGTCAATTTTCAATATATCAAGCGGAAATCGAACTAAATAGCTTAGCGATGAGTAGCCTGTGCCAAAATCATCTATTGAAAGCTTGAATCCCATTTGCTTCAGCTTTACCAGTTTACTAACTGTCTCAGTAGCACTGTTCATTACCGTTCTTTCTGTCATTTCAATTTCAAAATTACCGGCTGATGTATTATTTCTTTCAAAAATCCGTTGAATTGATTCAAGAAAATTCTGCTGTTGAAAATGTATGCTCGACACATTAACGGCAATGGGTACTTTTGGATAGCCTGCGTTCACCAGCTGTTTGTGGCTTTTACATGCTAAATCAAAAATTATTTCGCTAAGCGGAATAATCAGTCCCGTTTCTTCCGCATAAGGAATGAATTCTGCCGGCGAGACATATCCCAGTTTATCATTATTCCAGCGTACAAGTGCTTCCACACCGATCAGTCGCAAATTTCCCGCATCAATTTTCGGCTGAAAATGCAACGTGAAATCCTCATGTTCAATTGCCTTACGAAGCTCACTATCAAGCAATAACACCCGCTTCGTATCTGTATGTAATCCGTCAAAATAAAATGCATAACTGTTTCTGCCATTTTTTTTAGAGAAGGTCATCGCCTTTTCTGCCCGATTTACAAGCCGCTCTGTAGTTTCTCCATCTGCAGGATAAAGGCTGACACCCATACTTGCGGAGACAAAAATTTCCTGTCCATTCAAGATGACAGGTTCTTCGATGATTCGTATCAACTTTTCAGCAAATTTAGCTGCTTCCCGCGGATGCAAAATGTTCGTAAGCGTGATGACAAATTCATCGCCTCCGTAACGAGCCAGTATGTCTTTGTTTTTCAATAGCCCTTGTACACGTTTTGCTATTTCTACAAGTAAAGCATCCCCGACTGCATGTCCGAGCGTATCATTTACTTGTTTAAAACGGTCTAAATCCAAAAAGAATACAGCATGCTGTATAGTATGAGATACATGTGCACTCGATGCCAATAAAGTATTCATGCGCTCCAAGTAGGCAAAACGATTGCATACATCGGTTAAGGAATCTGTCAGCGACCGCTTTTCTAATTCATCTTCCGCAATTTTACGTTCCGAAAGGTCTGTAAAAATGCCACAGTAATTCGTAATTTCCCCTTCCGCATCTTTCACCGTCATAATTGTCAGCCATTCCGGGTAAACATCTCCTGTTTTGCGGCGGTTCCAAATTTCCCCCTGCCACACTCCACTGGTAGATATGGTATCCCACATCGTTAGATAAAACGAAAGATCGTGCAGCCCGGATTGAAGAATGGAAGGATTTTTGCCCATCACTTCTTCCGTGCTGTAACCTGTAACGAATTCAAATGCCGGATTTACACTAATAATCTTTTTATGTTTATCCGTAATCATGATGCCTTCATTGACATTTTCAAAAATCTTCATGATCAGGTGCTCCGGATACCTAGAAAGCAATTTCTCATTATCCTTTTCGGTCTTGGTACGTTTGTCCAATGAACTTCACCCTTATCTCATCTCTAAAAGAAAATTCATCTCTAAAAGAAAGGCCCTCCACTAGAAATGGAGAGCCTTTTTATTTAACAAAAAAGCATCGTAAAATTCAGTAAGCCATGTTTTGTTCCTGAGTACTCAAACGGGCAATGCCCTCGTACGGCCAGGCAGTAATCATCTATCTACGCAAAAGTAAACTTATGCGTCCCTCCATCCGTTCATTTCC
>DEQA01000092.1:2933-3358 GCA_002359075.1 Planococcaceae bacterium UBA3378 | reverse complement strand
CTGCCACTGGCTAATATCCTTGCTGACGGCAATTTCCTCGGGAAACCAGATTTGCTTCCACTGCTGATCCCAAAACACCTTTGCAAGCTCTGATGTCGGGGCATTCCAATTGACTGCTTCATAAGTTAAATTTGACATGCTACACACTCCTCTAACGATTGCAGACGCTGCCGCACATAATAAACAGATTTAATCCCTTTCATCCAGGCGTAAATGTATAATTTAGCAAGCTGTTCGGTTGTCCATTGATCTGTCACATACAGTGTCATGGAGATTCCTTGGTCCACATGCTTTTGCGCAGCAGCATACACATCCACCAGCTCATACGGATTCATATCATATGCTTCCGTATAGAGATGCTTATTTTCATTATTCATAAACGGCATTGGATAAATCGTTCGGCTGTCGGCATAATCCCTGATTTC
>DEQA01000092.1:0-2741 GCA_002359075.1 Planococcaceae bacterium UBA3378 | reverse complement strand
ATTACGCTGGCAGAATAGACGGGTGCTGTTTTATTAATATAGCCGTTAAAATACTCCCCGTTTGCATAGTCACTATCTTCAAAACGGTGGAATGTCTGATTTTTTTCCTTGGCAATTTCCATTGAGGACCGGATTGAATAATAATTAACCGCCTCCATAAATGCATCTATAAAGTCGATGGAATCCTTTGAACCATACCGGATCCCCTCCTGAACAAGGTGACCATGCAAATTCATCGTACCTAGACCGATGGAATGCATAAGCTGGTTTGCCTTTGCGACAGAAGGAACATTCCGAATATAGGTCATTGTCGAAACATTTGTCAACAAGTGGACTGAAGTGTCAATTAGCTGCCCAAAGTCTTTAACCTTTGTCGCCTTGTGAATATCGAGGGAACCAAGATTGCAGGATACATCCATCCCGTATTCATTTGGCTGGTCTTGGTCTGTAATGACGCTTGTCTCCTGCACCTGCAGAATTTCCGTGCAAAGATTGGACATTTTTACCCGTCCGATTCCTTTTAACGGATGTACTTCATTCACATTGTCATCAAAGATTTCAAACGGGTAGCCGGATTCGAACTGGGCCTTCTTTATTTCTGTATAAAGCTTACGGGCATTCAGCCGCTTCAGCTTCCGAACATTAGGATTATCGAGCAATTCATAATACATCTCACTCATGGACAGCTCGGACATACGTTTATTGTATTCCTTGTAAATATCGTATGGACTGAACAGGACAATATCCTTATCACGTTTCATTAACTCAAAGAAAATGCTTGGAATGATAATACCTGTTGATAATGTAGCAAGGCGGATTTTATCATCGGCATTCGGCTTTTTCGATGAAATGAAATTTTCAATATCCCCGTGGAAAATATTTAAATACGCAACACCGGAACCATTGCGCTGCCCTAGCTGATTGGAATATAAGAAGGAGTTTTCAAGCAGCTTAGCTACCGGAATAACACCACTTGCTTTGTTTAAAATGCCTTTAATCGGATCACCAAGCGGACGAAGATCCGTCAGGTTTACCCCGACTCCGCCGCCCAGACGGGATAGCTCCAGACAATAGCCGATATTTTCTGCGATGCTGTTCATCGTATCGTCCATCGTCAGCTTAAAGCAGCTGACAAGCTCTCCTCTTGCCTTCTTCCCGCTGTTTAACGCAGTTGGTGTCGCCGGCTGGTATGCTTCCATCATCGCTTCAACTGCCTGCTCTGCCAATATTTCATCACCCTGTGCCAAATAAAGAGCGATAATGACAATCCGGTCTTCATATTTTTCAAGTATTTCCTTGCCGTCTCTGCTCTTCATCGCATAGCCTTCGTAAAACTTGCTGGCACTCATGAAGGAAGAGAAACGGAACTTGTAGCTATATGCCTTTTCATACAAGCTTTTAATAAATTCAAAGCGGTAGGTGTTCAAAAATTCCTCTTCATAATATCCCTCTTCTATTAAATACTTCAGCTTGTCCTCCAAATTGATGAAATAGCGCATTCGTACATTGACGTCTTCGAGGAAATATCTGCGTGTCGCTTCCTTATCTTTTTCATTGTCAATACTGCCGGTTGTGGCGTATTGGTTTAATACTTCATTATTTAACTTTAAATATGTTTTCATGACACGACCTCTTTTACATGTTGATGATAAAACCGGGTAATTTTCTCGTAATCCTGAGGAAAGCCCCGTAAATCCAGCTTACAAACAAGTGGTATTCCATATTTCGCTGCCAATTTATCACCTGCCATACCGAACACATGGTGACCGAAATTACTGTTACCGCTGACGATGATCCCTCTGCACATGGGGTGAAAATGCTGCATAAACCGCGCTACTACAGCCGGAACATCACCAAGACCATCCGTATAGGTAAACAATAAAAAAGGCGTCTCTATATGGATCCCCTCTTTTATCTCAATACTTGGCAAATTGAGTTTGGAGACCACAGAAGACACATTTCCTGTCCTGCTAGCGTAAACAATCACTTGACTAACTGACCGATTCTTTCTAAAATATCAGGAACATTCCCTATCAACTCATCATCTATTTGTAAAATTGGTACGGAAGAAAAACCGGCTTCTGTCACTTTTTGCATCGCCTCTTGATTGTGATCAAGATTGACCAGCTCTGCCTCTATTCCTGCCTGTGCAAGCTCTGATTTAACGTAAAGACATTTCGGGCATACTGTTTTCGTGTATAATTTCATATCACTCATCCTTTCTGTTTTATTGCGTTGTGTGCATTTTCAACGATGGATTCCCACACACTTTCATTAAGTTAAAAGCGCTATAGATGAATAGGGAAAACAATAAAAAAAGCTACCTCTTTAAAGAGATAGCTAGAAATGGAAACGTAAAAAATCCGTCTCCATTTCTCAATCCCCGAAGAAATGTACAGTCGCTTTATTCAGGCAGGTCTCCTGGCTTTGCTTCATCCTTTGATTCCCTTCCCATGCATGCAGCACAGTGGCTCTGAATCATCGTCAGCATTACAGTTGCGGGGACAGCGCCGGACTCTAACCGGACTTCCCTTTTAAACTACATATAGTAGTACCCGAACAAAGCTAATACAACATATTGTTTTAAGTAACTGAAGTCAGTATAGCATAGTCCCTTCAGGGTTGTAAAACGGTATTTTCTTTTTTTCCTCTAACATTAGGAATTTCATGCAAAAAATCCACATTCCATTGTGAACCTTACCCACCAAATCAAAAAAATTGGAAGGTGCATCTATTGACTT
>DEQA01000255.1 GCA_002359075.1 Planococcaceae bacterium UBA3378 | reverse complement strand
CTTGTTACAAAAACAGATAGCGGCCTTGGCTGTGGTCGCAATTGGCCTGATTGTAACGGGTCACTTATTCCTCAGGAAATAACGACAGAAGTATTAATTGAATTTTCACACCGGCTTGTAACAGGGGTCGTATCATTTTTCATCTTAGCGTTAGTAGTTTGGACATGGCTTAAACTGGGCCACATTAAAGAAGTGAAGTTTCTTGGCTTTAATGCTGTTTTCTTTCTTGTTCTCCAAGCGTTAATAGGGGCTGCTCAAGTACTGTGGGGACAAGGAGATTTTATATTAGCCCTGCATTTTGGCATCTCGCTCATTTCCTTTACGGCTGTTTTATTATTAGCTTTAATTGTATTTGAAGTCGACCGGAAATTTGATGCTGACAACGTATTTATCGACAAAAAACTACAATGGCATATTATTGGTGTAACGATCTATTCCTATCTTGTCGTTTATACCGGTGCGCTTGTACGCCATACAGATGCCAGTCTTGTTTGCCCCGACTGGCCGTTCTGCCGGAATAATGAACCTTTCGCACTGCCATACAATATGTACGAATGGGTTCAAATGGGACACAGGATGGCTGTATTAGTGATTTTCATCTGGATTGCTATTATTACATGGCATGTAGTGAAAAACTATAAGGAACAGCGTGTCATTTACTGGGGTTGGATTATTGCCTTTATTATTGTCATTCTACAAATAGCAGCTGGTATGTTAGTTGTCTTAACAAAGCTGAATTTAATTGTGTCACTGCTGCACTCTTTACTTATTTCACTACTGTTCGGTTTATTCTGCTATATGATCTTACTTGTCTACCGAAGCAATCAAAATAATGATAGAGGAAATAGTTAAGGCCCCTCACACTATTGAACGTACGCGGCCGTATAGGACGGTTCAATCAAAACGAATAACCTACAGTTTCATTAAAATCATACAGACTTTTCAACCCTTGGCTTTCCTGATAGGAACGGCTGAGGGTTTTATGTATAGTTTCGTGTTTCCAGGATCGGTATTTTGCCACCAACAATATTAGACTCCCCTTCATTATGGATACACTTGCTCTTATCTAATCTCTCTTGTTTTCGGACTCCCGGACTTCCAATCTATAATTCATTTACTTGCAGGGCACAAAAAAAAGAGCGCGAGGGTTTCCTCGCACTCTATTTTTTACATTAACTCGATTAATAGATCTCCAGTGGAAATAGCATCTCCTGCTGTAACATGCACATCTTTGACAATTCCGTCTTTTGGCGCCTGAACAGTAGTTTCCATTTTCATCGCTTCAGTGATGAGCAGATGATCGCCGCGCTTGACAGGACTGCCTTTAGAAACAACTACTTTCAGCACAGTCCCCGGCATTGTGGCACCGATTTGATTCGGGTTAGAAGGATCTGCCTTCAATGATAGGCTGCCGTCTACTTCTACTGTTATATCCTGAATCACAAGCTCGCGTGATTGTCCATTGAGCTCAAAGTACATGACACGTGTGCCATCAGGCTGTGGTTCTCCGATGGATACTAGCTTGATGATCAACGTCTTCCCTTTTTCGATTTCCACTTCAATGACTTCACCTAGTTTCAGGCCGTATAGGAATGTTGGTGTATCAAGTACAGAGATATCCCCAAATTGCTTCGCTGTTTTGGAATATTCCTCAAACACTTTCGGATAAAGCGCATAAGCAAGTAAATCCTGCTTTGTAGGCTGGGATCCCAGCTTTTCTTCCAGTTCAGCTGCCAGCTTTTCAAAATCAACCGGCTTCAGCAGCTCTCCAGGACGAACTGTAATGGCCTCTCTACCTTTCAGCACAATTTCTTGCAGTTTTTCAGGGAAGCCGCCATGTGGTTGTCCTAAATAACCTTGGAAAAATTCAATAACAGATTCCGGGAAATCAACGGATAGTCCGCGCTCATAAATGTTTTCCTCATCCAAATCATTTTGAACCATAAATAACGCCATATCCCCTACAACTTTCGAGGACGGTGTTACCTTTACAATGTCTCCAAACAGCATATTCACGCGGGAATACATTGTCTTAACTTCATCCCACCGGTCACCAAGCCCCACTGCTTTTGCCTGTTGCTGCAGGTTGCTGTACTGGCCGCCCGGCATCTCATGTACATAGATTTCTGAATGTGGGGCGTTCATCCCGCTTTCGAAATCGACATAATATTTGCGTACATCTTCCCAATAGTAAGAAAGCTTTTCTAATGCCTCGATGTCTGCCCGGACATTACGCTTACTGCCTTTCATCGCATAGTACAGGGAGTTGGCACTCGGCTGTGATGTCAACCCGGCCATTGAACCAAGCGCCGTATCGATAATATCTACGCCCGCTTCGATTGCCTTAGCGTATAAGTAAATACCATTGCCGCTCGTATCATGTGTATGAAGGTGGATCGGCAGATTTGTGGCATCTTTCAGCTCCGAGATCAGGCGGTATGCCGCTTCTGGCTTAAGAAGCCCTGCCATATCTTTAATGGCCAGTATATGCGCCCCTGCATTTTCCAGTTCACGCGCCATGTCTTTGTAATAATTCACTGTATATTTTGCTCGTGAATCATCTAAAATATCACCTGTATAGCAGATCGCCGCTTCAGCAATTTTCCCTGTATTCCGTGCCTCATCGATCGCTACTTCCATACCTTTGATCCAGTTAAGGCTGTCAAAAATACGGAATACATCAATGCCTGATGCCGCAGATTCTTTGATGAATTCCCGGATCAGGTTATCCGGATAGTTTGTATACCCAACGGCATTCGCTCCGCGCAGCAACATCTGGAAGAGCACATTCGGTACTTGCTTGCGCAGCTTCTCAAGCCGTGCCCATGGGTCTTCTTTTAAGAATCGGTATGCCACATCGAATGTTGCGCCTCCCCACATTTCAAGAGAGAAATAATTATGCATCAGACGACTTGTCGCATCCGCGATTTCGAACATATCGTGAGAGCGGACACGTGTTGCCAAAAGGGATTGATGGGCATCGCGGAATGTTGTATCCGTTAATAAAACCTCTTCCTGCTCTTTAATCCATTTGATCAATCCATCTGCCCCGCGCTCATCCAAAATCTGTTTTGTTCCTGCTGGAGGAGCTGTCAGCAAATCAGTTTTCGGTTTTTCCGGTTGAACAAAAATAGGCTTTGTCCGTTTTTCTACCCCAGGGAAGCCGTTTAATGTCACATTTCCGATATAGCTGAGCAGCTTTGTCCCCCGGTCTTTACGCTCTCGGAACTCAAATAGCTCCGGCGTTGTATCGATAAAGCTCGTATCAAATGCCCCTGAAAGGAACTTTTCATGAAGCACTACATTTTCCAGAAACGGAATATTAGTTTTTACCCCGCGGATACGGAATTCCCGTAAATTTCGGTTCATTTTGGCTGCCGCTTCATCAAACGTCATACCCCATGTTGAAATCTTCACAAGTAATGAATCATAGTAAGGGGTAACAACAGCCCCTTGGAAACCATTACCCGCATCTAGCCGCACTCCAAAGCCGCCGCTTGAGCGGTAAACCATCAGCTTACCTGTATCCGGCATAAAATCATTTTCCGGATCTTCCGTTGTTACACGAGATTGGATGGCATATCCGAACAGCGGGATTTGATCTTGCACAGGAATATTAATTTCCGGCGAGTGTAATGTATACCCGGCTGCTACTTTTATTTGCGCATGGACAATATCCACTCCCGTAATCATTTCTGTAATTGTATGTTCCACTTGAACACGCGGATTTACCTCGATGAAATAGAAATCATCCCCGGCAACAAGAAATTCTACTGTCCCGGCATTAATATACCCTACGTTTTTCATCAGCTTGACAGCTGCATCACAAATTCTATTTCGCAGCTCATTTGTAATCGAATTAGATGGGGCAATTTCTACTACTTTTTGATGTCTACGCTGAATTGAGCAGTCTCTCTCGTATAAATGCACAATATTGCCTGCTGTATCCCCAATAATTTGGACTTCAATATGCTTTGGCTTGACGATACATTTTTCTACATATACCTCATCAGAACCAAATGCCGCCTTTGCCTCTGACTTTGCACGCTCATAAGCCGATGCCACTTCCTCTTTTGACTGAACCATGCGCATGCCGCGTCCACCGCCGCCAAGGGCTGCTTTGATCATAATTGGATAGCCGTGCTGTTCTCCGAATGCTTCTACCTCTTGCAGGCTGCTAACTGGGCCATCTGTTCCCGGGATGACAGGGATATCAGCTGAAATGGCCTGTTCACGGGCCTTTACCTTGTCCCCGAACATATCCAAGTGCGCAGAAGTAGGTCCAATGAAGATAATGCCCTCTTCTTCACAGCGACGGGCGAATTCGACGTTCTCGGATAAAAAGCCATAACCGGGATGGATAGCATCTACACCCGCATCCTTTGCAATATTCAGGATGCCCTCGATATCCAGGTAAGCATCAATCGGCTTTTTCCCTTCTCCTACAAGATACGCTTCATCCGCTTTATAGCGGTGGAAAGCGCCACTATCTTCTCGTGAGTAGATTGCTACCGTTCTCAGGTGTAATTCTGTACAGGCCCGGAAAATACGGATCGCAATCTCACCTCTGTTTGCTACTAATACCTTCTTAATTTCTTTCAACTTTTCTCAACCCCTTATGAAAGCTTTTTCTTGTCTCTCTTGTAGTACATGGAAACATTCAATAGAATACCCATCGCTAAAGAAAGCATCATTATAGAAGTACCGCCATAGCTAATGAAAGGCAGCGTTACTCCGGTTAACGGGATTAAACCCGATACACCGCCAAGATTGATAAATGTCTGGAATCCAATCCAACTGCCGATTCCTCCTGCAATCATACGTGCAAGCGGATCTTTTGTGGTCATTGCAATATAGAAACAGCGCAGAACAATAAGTCCAATACCGACAAGGACAATTGCCACACCCGTGATCCCTAGTTCTTCCGCAATAATAGCCATTATAAAGTCATTTTGCGGCTCAGGTAAATACCCCAATTTTTGGATGGATTGGCCAAGTCCTACTCCTTCAAGGCCGCCTTGTCCAATTGCTAAATAGCCGTTAATGATTTGATAGCCGGAGCCCGCTGCATATTCAAAAGGATTAGCCCATGCCTGCAGACGCCCAGCACGGCTTCCGTTAAAGATCGTGTCATACTTAAATATGAGCAATACAGCAGACAAAAGCCCTCCTACTCCGCCAAGTACGACAAAGAATTTAGCCAGCGATTTTCCTTTGATGCCGCTCAGCCATACGACCGATATCGCAATAGAGAACAATATAATAAACGCTCCTAAATCAGTTTCTGTTCCGACCCCTGCTAAAATGAGCAGCCAAATAAGGATCGGATTAATAATATCATTAGGTGTCACATGCTGAATCGATGAATATTTGAGACTCTTTTTATAAAAGGAGCCGCCAAGATATAAAATAATAAATAGTTTTGCAAACTCGGATGGCTGAAACGACATACCGAACAGCCTGATCCAGCTTTGGGATCCTGTTTCTTCAAGCCCGGTTCCTTTAACCCTTACCCAAACGAGCAGAATGATCATGATGAACATACCGATCATCATTACAGGCTTACTGCTATAGTGCTTGTACGGGAAAAAGGCCCCTAAGCAAAACACCACGGCACCGATTAACAGATTCAATAGCTGTTTGCGGTAAAAATAATCCGGTGTCCCATCTTCATACATAATCCCGACCATCATACCTGCACTATAAATCATCACTAGTCCAAACAAACATAGGAATAGATATGTAAAGAATAAGAGATAGTCGAAGTTTCGTAAATATGTTGCAAAATATTTTTTCATCTTAAAACCTCTTCTTTAGAAAAAAAACTCAAACGCACTTAGCTGTTTGAGTTTTTCTATTATTTGTCTATATAAGCATCGTGCAGTAAGGATAACTCTTTCTCTAAAGCATCCAGAATTTCCTTGCCCTGCTCGCGCTCAAGCAAGCCCAGCTTCACAGCAAAATCAATTTCGCGTGATAGGCCGAACATTTGTGTATCCAGCACTTCCTCATATAAAGGACACTGCGGCATTGTTAAATTGTCCATTTGAACTTTAATCAATTGAGCAATTTTATCAGCATCTGTTTGTAACAGCTCTAATGCTTTCTCCTGGAAGGAAGCTTGTGATTTCGTATCCATGAGGACGCCCCCATTATCTGATATTTCTTCGATTCTATCTTAATAAAGTTTATCTTTTCGAAAGTAAAATTGCAAGTGTCTTTCCGTCGAGAGTCAAATTTCATTTAAATGTTTCTTATTTCATAGAAAAGGCGGTATACTGTATTAGGATATTAATAAAGGAGGAGTTTTGATGAACTCAATTATTCCTATTAAAGGTGCGGTGACATATACACTTACACTCGATCCGACTGTTTGGATTTTCGATGACCGCCGCTTAGACTTAACTACCTATTTTTTAACAGAAAAGGCCCCTGATAATTCAGAGGAAAAATATTTAGCAGATATGGGCGCCCATTGGTCACGCGAGATTATGGAGGGCGCGGTATTTCCCCCGACATTAAAGACCGAGCGCAAATTCGACCGTAAAGGTATGATGACGGGCACATTCGGAATGGAGTTAGGACCATTCCTGAAAAATGCCGAAATCAAACCGGAAGCAAGGGAAGTCGTATTTGAATGTGAAAATGGGGAGGAGCATGTCTTCCCATTAGAAGAAGCTAAAACGCTTGTCTTTAAATTCAGCCAAGATGGCAAGCCTATTACAGAAGGCGGACCAGTCCACCTTTTACTTGCGGACGGATCCAATGTTGACAACCCGATTAAAGGGGTATTGGCGATCCGCGTCCAATAAGGAGGAAGAGCATGCGCGTCAAATGTGTTATTTGTGATGCAATCCACCAATTACCTGACGATCTGCCGCTAGCTAAAAAACTGCGTAATCGCCCGATCCATACTTATATGTGCGATACATGCCATGAGCGGATTGCAGAAAAAACAGAACAGCGCCTTGCAACAGGCCATTTTAAGTTTTACCGTACCTCTTCACAGATTGATGAAGAATTTTAGCAGCCAGATGTTCCTGTCACTACGAAAAGCGCATTCGCGCACCGATAGCCGCGACAGCTGCTTGCGGAAGGCTCACAGCGTGCTTGCACGCGAAGAGACTTTCGAAGCGACCTCGAGTGGCGTGTTGCTGTCGCTTCGCTTTCGCACAAAAAACATCTGGTGCGAATGCCTGGACACCGATAAAAAATTTATACTTTCCTATTCTTCAAAAAGAGAGATGTGCGGAAAATGTTACTTTTCTGCACATCTCTTTTTTTATCCATTTTTCAGTAATGCCTTCTCAAGCAGCTCCACAAGCTGATACATAATAGTCGCAAAAACCGCAATAATGACAAGCGATAAAAGAACAAGGTTGAAATTAAACACCTGGAAGCCATAAATGATCAAATAGCCGAGACCCTGTGAAGACACGAGGAATTCCCCTACAATGACACCTACCCATGATAAGCCGACATTTACTTTCAGTGTCGATATAATGGTTGGTATACACGCCGGTAAAACAGCCTCCCTGAACATTTGAAAACGTGTAGCATTGAATGTCTGCAAAACCTTCAAGTAATTTGGATCTACCCCTTTGAACGCTGTATAAATAACGATCGTCGAGATAATCACCGAAATAATAGCCCCCATCGTAATAATCGATGTCATCCCAGGTCCCATCACCACAATCAGAATCGGCCCAAGTGCCACTTTCGGCATGGCATTTAAAATTACAAGATAAGGGTCAAGCACCCTCGATAAAAATGGCGACCACCAAAGAATAGCTGCAAGAACAGTTCCTGCCAATGTCCCTATTATAAAGCCCAGTACAGTTTCGAATAACGTGTAGCTGATATGCGTTAACAGGGTGCCATCATGTATCTTTTCCATAAAAAGTACAGCAATTTTTAAAGGGGAGCTGAAAATGAGCTCATCAATCCAGTCAAACCGGGAAGCTGCCTCCCATAAGGAGATAAAGCTCAGTAAGATTAACAGTTGGAAAAAACGGGTCCACCGCTTCTCTTTTATTAACGATGTTTTATATTCCTCATGTAGTTTTTGGATATTCAAGACTCTCAAGCTCCTTCCAAATCGTTTGGAATAGAGTAGAATACAGCGGGTGGTTTCGTGCTTCAAACGGTGTCAGCGTCTTGATTTCCTCCGGCACCTTAAATGTTTTATGCAGCTTTCCGGGACGCGGAGAGAAAAGGAAAATCCTATCACTCATGGCAATCGCCTCTCCTAAATCATGTGTCACAAGGATCGCGGTTTTGCCAAATGTTTTTAATGTCTCGGAAACTAGATCCTCAAGCTTCAGCTTCGACTGGTAATCCAGTGCGGAGAATGGTTCATCCAGCAGCAGAATGGTCGGATCCACCGCCAGCGTCCTTGCGAGCGCTACCCGTTGCCGCATACCGCCTGACAGCTCTTTTGGATACTTTTTCTCTATGTTGGGCAGCCCCACCGCATGAAGAAGCTTTGATGTCACTTCCCCTCCGCGCTCTTTACCTTTGTTTAAAATGTTCAAACCGAGCGTAATATTCTCCTCAATCGTTTTCCACGGGAACAAATAGTCCTGCTGGAGCATATAACCGATTGATACATGCTCGCTGCCTAAAATCGGCTGGCCTTCAATACACACCGTACCAACAGTCGGCGGAAACAAGCCCGCTATAATAGATAACAATGTTGTTTTGCCGCAGCCACTCGGCCCGATAAATGAAATAAATTCACCTTCGTCGATGGATAGATGGATGTCTTGCAAAGCTTCCGTTGCCGTCTCCTTTGAAAAATACGTATGATGGACGTTGCTGACTGTTAAGAATTCCATATTACTTCATTACTTTCTCAGCAAAGGAAGTGTCGACAAGCTCGTTATAATCCATCCGTTTCGGCAATTCGCCCGCTTCTTCCATTACATCCTGCAGGTTATTCCATTCTTCTTCATCGAGTATCGGGTCTTTTGCAAAGGACTCTTGCTGCTTATAACGATCGACCACTGTCGCAATCAACTCAACTTCCGTATCTTCAAAAAACGGCTGGATCGCTTTTGCCACATCTTCTGCGCTGTTTTCATATACCCAATCCTGTGCTTTTTTGATGGCTCTTGTAAATTTCTCTACCGTTTCAGCATCACTTTCGATAAAGCTCGCCTTCGTCATGAAGGACGTATATGGTAAATGTCCGGATTCTGTACCAAACGAAGCGACAATAT
>DEQA01000066.1:12949-13913 GCA_002359075.1 Planococcaceae bacterium UBA3378 | reverse complement strand
TATAAGGGACAAATTCCTGGCGTTAAAAAGGCCAGCTGGTAATCCCCTAAATTTGGGAAGGAGGTAAATTTTCATGACAATGACTGATCCGATTGCAGATATGCTTACTCGCATCCGTAATGCGAACATGGTTCGTCACGAAAAATTAGAAGTTCCAGCTTCTAATGTAAAAAAAGAAATCGCTGAAATCTTAAAGCGTGAAGGTTTCATCCGTGACGTAGAGTACGTAGAGGACAACAAGCAAGGTATCATCCGTATCTTCTTAAAATACGGTAAAGATAACGAGCGTGTTATTACTGGCTTAAAACGTATTTCTAAACCGGGTTTACGCGTATACGCAAAAACAAACGAAGTACCTAAAGTATTAAACGGTCTTGGTATCGCTTTAGTATCAACTTCACAAGGTTTATTGACTGATAAAGAAGCTCGCGCTAAACAAGTTGGCGGAGAAATCTTAGCATACGTTTGGTAATTAGCAATAAAAAGAATGGAGGTGCAACTAAATGTCTCGCGTAGGTAAAAAGGTTATCGAGGTACCTGCTGGCGTTACTGTAACTGTAGAAGAAAACAACACAGTAACTGTTAAAGGTCCTAAAGGCGAATTAACTCGTCAATTCCATAAAGATATGAAAATCGAGCAGGAAGGCAACATCATCACTGTTGTTCGCCCTTCTGAATCTAAAGAACACCGTACAAACCACGGTACAACTCGTGCGTTACTAGCTAACATGGTAACAGGTGTTTCTGAAGGTTTCACTCGCTCTCTAGAACTTATCGGTGTAGGTTACCGTGCTCAATTACAAGGCAAAAAGCTAGTATTGAACGTTGGTTACTCTCACCCAGTAGAGTTCACACCGGAAGAAGGTTTAGAGGTTGAAGTTCCTTCAAACACTAAAATCATCGTTAAAGGTATTTCCAAAGAGCGTGTAGGTGCATTAGCATCTAACATCCGTGACGTACGTCC
>DEQA01000066.1:11763-12881 GCA_002359075.1 Planococcaceae bacterium UBA3378 | reverse complement strand
AAAGAAGGTAAAACAGGTAAATAATGCTGCATAAGCATTAGAAAGGAGTGACCTCTATGATTACGAAACAAGATAAAAATCAAGTTCGTAAGAAACGTCATGGGCGTGTTCGTTCTAAGATCTCAGGTACTGCTGAGCGTCCACGTTTAAACGTATTCCGTTCAAACAAGAACATCTATGCACAATTGATCGATGACGTAGCTGGCGTAACTTTAGTTTCTGCTAATACTCAAGAAAAAGGTTTCGAGGGTTCTGGCTCAAACATTGAAGCAGCTGCTAAAATCGGTGAAATCATCGCAAAACGCGCTGTTGAAAAAAATATTACTGCTGTGGTATTTGACCGTGGTGGTTACTTATATCATGGACGTGTAAAAGCTTTAGCTGAAGCTGCACGTGAAAACGGCTTAGAATTTTAATAAGAAGGAGGGACATACTTCATGAGTCGCATTGACGCAAACAAATTAGAACTTGAAGAACGCGTAGTTACGATTAACCGCGTTGCTAAAGTTGTTAAAGGTGGTCGTCGCTTCCGCTTCACAGCATTAGTTGTTGTTGGAGATAAAAACGGTCATGTAGGCTTTGGTACTGGTAAAGCTCAAGAGGTTCCAGATGCAATCCGCAAGGCAGTTGAAGACGCGAAGAAAAACTTAATCGAAGTACCACGCGTAGGTGGAACTACTCCACACTTAGTGCAAGGTCGCTTCGGTGCAGGATCAATCTTAATCAAACCTGCTGCTCCTGGTACAGGGGTAATCGCTGGTGGTCCAGTACGTGCTGTACTAGAACTTGCTGGTATTACTGATATTCTTTCAAAATCTCTAGGTTCAAACACACCAATCAATATGGTGCGTGCAACTGTAGCAGGTTTATCTGAATTAAAACGCGCAGAGGAAGTAGCAAAACTACGCGGTAAATCAGTGGAAGAATTATTAGGATAAGGGGGGAATTATAATGGCTAAATTACAAATCACCCTTACAAAATCTGTGATCGGTACAAAACCGGCACAGCGTAAAACTGTTGAAGCTCTTGGCTTACGTAAAACAAACCAAACTGTGGAACATGCTGATAACGCAGCTATTCGCGGTATGTTAACAAAAGTAGCTCACTTAGTTACTGT
>DEQA01000066.1:0-11707 GCA_002359075.1 Planococcaceae bacterium UBA3378 | reverse complement strand
CATGAGTTAAAACCAGCAGAAGGCTCACGTAAAGAACGTAACCGTGTTGGTCGTGGTATCGGTTCTGGTAACGGTAAAACTGCAGGTAAAGGTCATAAAGGTCAAAACGCTCGTTCAGGCGGCGGCGTTCGTCCAGGATTTGAGGGGGGTCAAAACCCACTTTTCCGTCGTTTACCGAAACGCGGCTTTACGAACATCAACCGTAAAGAATACGCTATCGTTAACCTTGATGCACTTAACCGTTTTGAAGATGGTGCAGAAGTTACACCTGCATTATTGTTAGAAACAGGTGTAGTGAGCAATGAGAAAGCTGGCATTAAAGTTTTAGGTAATGGAACTTTAAACGTTAAGCTAACTGTGAAAGCTCACAAGTTCTCAGCTTCAGCTAAAGAAGCAATCGAGAACGCTGGCGGAACAACTGAGGTGATCTAATGTTTCAAACGATCTCTAACTTTATGCGCGTTCGAGATATACGAAATAAAATCATCTTTACCCTTTTAATGTTAATCGTTTTTCGTATCGGGACTTTCATCCCGGTACCAAACGTTAATGCAGAAGTATTAAAGGCAACTGACGAGTTTAACCTTGTCGGCTTCCTCAATACATTTGGCGGTGGTGCACTGGCAAACTTCTCGATCTTTGCGATGGGGATTATGCCGTACATCACAGCCTCGATCATCGTTCAGCTGCTCCAAATGGACGTTGTACCGAAATTTGCAGAATGGGCTAAGCAAGGTGAAGTGGGCCGGCGCAAACTCGCTCAATTCACTCGTTACTTTACGATTGTGCTGGCATTCATTCAGTCATTTGCCATGTCATTTGGATTTAACCAATTTTATGGCGGATCATTGATTACGGATACTAGTATCAGTTCTTATTTAACAATTGCGATCGTCTTAACTGCAGGTACATCATTCTTGCTTTGGTTAGCTGAGCAAATTACCGCACATGGTGTCGGTAATGGTATTTCAATCATTATCTTCGCTGGTATCGTCGCGGCGATTCCAAATGCGGTCAACCAAGTGTACGCACAACAAATCGAAGGTGCAAAAGACCAGTTATTTATTAACATTGTGATTTTAGCCCTTTTAGTGTTAGTGCTGCTAGCTATTGTTGTCGGTGTTATTTATGTACAACAGGCTTTGCGTAAAATCCCGATTCAATATGCAAAACGAGTTGCCGGTCGTGGTCAGGCTGTTGGTGGTCAACAAACGCATTTACCGTTAAAAGTAAATGCTGCAGGGGTTATTCCGGTAATCTTTTCGGTAGCATTCCTTGTTACACCACAAACACTTGCTACATTCTTTGGTCAAAATAGTGTTACAACGTGGATTACAAATAATCTGCAGTACACGCAGCCGATTGGTATGGCGATTTATATTATTTTGATCATTGCATTCACATATTTCTACGCATTCGTTCAGGTGAATCCGGAAAATGTGGCTGACAACTTGAAAAAACAAGGTGCCTACATTCCAGGGATCCGTCCTGGTAATGATACGCAAACTTATTTAACAAAAGTACTTTATCGTTTGACTTTTGTAGGTGCATTATTCCTTGTTGCCATCTCTGTTATACCGATTCTTTTCTCAAAATTTATGAACCTTCCTGCATCCGTGCAGATTGGCGGTACAAGTTTGATTATCGTAGTCGGGGTAGCGCTTGAGACAATGAAACAACTAGAATCGCAGCTTGTAAAACGTCACTATAAAGGCTTTATGAAATAATGCAGGTTTAGGGAAACGTTCAAGTTTCCTTAACCCACTGCTGATATAGATAAGTTTTGAGGGGAGAAATTACGTATGAATATCGTTTTGATGGGTCTACCTGGTGCCGGTAAAGGTACTCAGGCAGAGAAAATTGTTGAGAAGTACGGAATCCCTCATATTTCTACAGGTGATATGTTCCGTGCAGCGATCAAAGAAGGTACTGAGCTGGGTCTAAAAGCGAAAGCGTTTATGGATGAAGGAAAATTAGTTCCGGATGAAGTAACAATCGGTATCGTGCACGAACGACTTAGCCAACCAGACTGTGAAAAAGGATTCTTATTAGATGGGTTCCCACGTACAGTTCCTCAAGCAGAGGCTTTAGACAGCATCCTTGAAGAACTTGATCGCCCGGTAGAACACACTATCAACATCGAAGTTGAAAAAGATGAATTGATCGCACGTTTAAGTGGTCGTCGAATTTGTAAAACTTGCGGCGCTTCTTATCACTTAATTTTCAATCCACCAGCTGTGGAAGGGAAATGTGATAAAGACGGCGGAGAGCTTTACACTCGTGCAGATGATAATCCTGAAACGGTAGCAAACCGTCTGGAAGTAAATATGAATCAAGCACAGCCTTTGCTTGATTTCTACCAAGCTAAAGGTGTTTTAACAAATATTGATGGACAGCAGGATATTAATAAAGTATTCGCTGATCTTGACGCTCTATTACAGGGCATCCGCAGCTGATACCTGACCGGGCGCGAGAATAGCTTCCGTCAGATATTGGGCGGAGGCAACAGAGAATGAATTTTTTGAGAGTTGCAAAAGCATATTGTGCCCGGTATATACTTTTATGGACGAATTTGAGCACTACGGTGTGATGACGCTTCGGAAAAAAGGTATAATGGGTTTCGTGGAAGCATCTGTGTAATCGGGTGGGTAACCCATCCGGAGACATTCCGGCTGTCGTGTTAACATGAGGAATACAGCTTTCCTTAACGGATTCTGTAAATTCCATGGATTGTGTGAAGCGAAACCAGACGAGCGTCTTTCGAACATCTCTCATACAATCCAAACATATGTTGAGACGTATTGCTTCTTCTAGAAGAGAACAATTGCTTTGGTTCTCAAGGGAATCAAAAATTGCATATAGAAGGGAGTTAAGGGTTGATGGCGAAAGACGATGTTATTGAAGTCGAAGGAACAGTTGTTGAGACTTTGCCAAACGCGATGTTTAAGGTAGAATTAGAAAATGGGCATACTGTGCTCGCACACGTTTCTGGAAAGATTCGTATGCACTTTATCCGTATCCTACCGGGAGATAAGGTTACTATCGAGTTATCTCCTTATGATTTAACTCGCGGTCGTATCACATACCGTTTTAAATAATCTTTTGCACTCCGGACTATTAAGGAGGTTAGGTTAGATGAAAGTGAGACCATCTGTGAAACCGATCTGCGAAAAATGTAAAGTAATTCGCCGACGCGGTAAAGTAATGGTAATCTGTGAAAATCCTAAACACAAACAAAAACAAGGTTAATTTTAAGGAGGTGCACACGTAGATGGCACGTATTGCTGGTGTTGACATTCCTCGCGACAAACGCGTGGTAATTTCATTAACTTACATTTACGGTATTGGTAAAACTACATCTCAAAAAGTATTAGCGGCAGCTGGTATTGACGAAAATATCCGTGTACGCGATCTTACTGAAGATCAATTAAACCAAATCCGTGAACAATTAGATTCATACAAAACAGAAGGTGACCTACGCCGTGAAGTTTCTTTAAACATCAAACGTTTAATGGAAATCGCTTCACTTCGTGGTATCCGTCACCGTCGTGGTTTACCAGTTCGTGGTCAAAATACGAAGAACAACGCTCGTACGCGTAAAGGTCCTCGTAAAACTGTAGCGAACAAGAAAAAATAATTAAGTAAAGGAGGTTCCTTCTTAACATGGCTCGTAAACAACAAACTCGTAAACGTCGTGTGAAAAAGAATATCGAATCTGGTATTGCACACATCCGTTCTACATTCAACAATACAATCGTAACGATTACAGATATGCAAGGTAACGCTGTTTCTTGGTCTTCAGCTGGTGCTCTTGGTTTCCGTGGATCACGTAAATCAACTCCATTCGCTGCACAAATGGCTGCAGAAACTGCTGCGAAAGCATCCCTTGAACATGGTCTGAAAACGTTGGAAGTAACTGTTAAAGGTCCTGGTGCAGGTCGTGAAGCTGCTATCCGTGCACTTCAAGCTGCTGGTTTAGAAGTAACTGCTATTAAAGACGTTACGCCAGTTCCTCATAATGGTTGCCGTCCGCCAAAACGTCGTCGCGTGTAATGGGTGCAGCTTAAGGGGATACCTTTAAGTACATCATTTCTTGTGCAAAAGGCTTGTGCAATTTTAAACGGTCAATCTAGATCGACAACTATGATGGTATGAACCTATACATTCGATGTTTTGAAGGAGGGTAAATTGAATGATCGAAATTGAAAAACCAAAGATTGAGACGATCAGCGATGATGCCAAGTATGGCAAGTTTGTTGTAGAACCGCTAGAACGCGGATATGGAAACACTTTGGGTAATTCACTACGTCGTATCCTTCTGTCTTCACTACCGGGGGCGGCTGTAACATCAATTCAAATTGATGGCGTATTACACGAATTCTCTACAGTAGAAGGCGTTGTAGAAGATGTTGCATCAATCATCTTAAACGTTAAAAAGCTTGCTTTGAAAATCTACTCTGATGAAGAGAAAGTGATTGAAATCGATGTGAAGGGTGAAGGCGTAGTTACTGCTGCGGACATCACACATGACAGCGATGTAGAAATTTTAAATCCAGATCTATATATTGCAACAATCGCTAAAAACGGTCACCTACGCATGCGTATGTATGCACAAAGAGGCCGTGGTTACACTCCTGCTGATCAAAACAAACGTGAGGATCTTCCTATCGGCGTGATCCCGATCGACTCTATTTACACTCCAGTTTCACGCGTCAACTTCCAAGTAGAGAACACTCGCGTTGGACAAAACTCTGACTACGATAAGTTATCACTTGATGTGTGGACAGATGGAAGCATCGGTCCAAAAGAGGCGATTTCGCTTGGAGCGAAAATCTTAACAGAGCATTTAAACATCTTTGTAGGCATGACAAACGAGGCACAAACTGCTGAAATCATGGTCGAAAAAGAAGAAGATCAAAAAGAAAAAGTTCTAGAGATGACTATCGAGGAACTAGACCTTTCTGTTCGTTCTTATAACTGCTTAAAGCGCGCTGGTATCAATACGGTATTAGAGCTTGCTAACAAGTCAGAAGACGACATGATGAAAGTTCGTAACCTTGGCCGTAAGTCTTTAGAAGAAGTTAAGGCGAAGTTAGAAGAGCTTGGTTTAGGATTACGTAAAGAAGACTAAGCGACATTTACAATATATAAGCTAGATCAGATATTTATAAAGGAGGGAAACATCCATGGGTTACAGAAAACTTGGCCGTACAAGTTCTCAACGTAAAGCGATGTTACGTGACTTAGCTACTGACTTAATCATCAACGAGCGCATCGAAACAACTGAAGCTCGCGCGAAAGAAGTTCGTAAAGCTGTTGAAAAAATGATTACTTTAGGTAAACGCGGAGATCTACATGCTCGTCGCCAAGCGGCTGCATTCATCCGTCGTGAGCTAGTAACAAAAACTGATGAAGAAGGTAACGAAACAACTTCATTCGCACTTCAAAAGTTATTTGATGAGGTTGCTCCACGTTACGCTGAGCGTCAAGGTGGTTACACTCGCATCCTTAAAGTAGGTCCTCGTCGTGGAGACGGCGCACCTGTAGTTGTGATTGAATTAGTTTAATCTTAACTTAAGGTTTTGGGGGTGCCTAGTTCACCTGTTGAACGGCACTCCCTTTTTAAATAAGTGCGTTTTAGCACTTTTATATCCAGGCTAAAACGCTGCACGCTCGAGGTCGCTTCTCCTTCCTTCGATGCATGCTAGCATGCTCGTCGAAAGGTTCCAGCGCTTGTCGCGTGCGAACGAGCGTTTTAGCACTTTTATATTAAGATTTATACGACAATAAATAAGCTGAGCGTTATGATGAGCGGGCCAACTGGCGGCGTCTCGTCTAGCTCTCGCACCTCATTCATACGAACAAGCGGAAATGAGCAGCCGTGCGTTCAATCTAATGTAGTGAAAAGCGCATTTCTCTGAATGGGGTGCGCGCTTTTTTATTCTTGAAAAAGTGCAGCTTTATACATATGTGAAAATAAAGTACGTTTTGGAAAACGTACTTTATTTTTATATATGTCACTTGTTTATTCAAAAGGGTAGCGCTAATAGATAAAACAGTGTAATTTTAGTAGGAGAGCAGAGAATTGAGGAGCGGAGAATATGACAGAAATTTTATCATTCAATGAAGTAACATTTTCATATACACCGGAAGATCCTGAAGTACGAAATGCTGTAGAAGACGTGTCATTTGCCGTAAAGGAAGGGGAATGGATCGCCATTGTGGGACATAATGGTTCGGGAAAATCCACCCTTGCTAAATTGATGAGCGGGCTTTTGTTTCCTCATAAAGGGGAAGTACGCATTATGCGTGACGTATTGTCTGAAGAAAATCTGTGGGATATGCGTTCACATATCGGAATGGTCTTCCAAAACCCTGATAATCAATTTGTAGGAGCTACCGTGCAGGACGATGTAGCTTTTTCCCTTGAAAATAACGGAGTTCCTTATAAAGAGATGGTGGAACGAGTTCAAGAATCTTTACGCCAGGTAAAGATGGATGGTTTCCTCAACCATGAGCCGCATCATTTATCGGGAGGACAAAAACAGCGAGTAGCGATTGCCGGGGCACTGGCGATGCGTCCCAAACTGTTAATTTTGGATGAAGCGACTTCGATGCTTGATCCGCAAGGCCGGGAGGAAGTGCTGAAGACCGTACAGTCTCTTCGGGAGAAAACAGGCTTGACCGTTCTCTCCATCACTCATGATTTAGAAGAAGCGATGCTTGCGGACCATGTATTATTTATGAATCAGGGTAAAAAATACGCGGAAGGATCTCCGGAGGAAATTTTCGCGCTTGGAGATAAACTCGTAGATCTGGGACTTGATTTACCCTTTGCCATGAAAATGACGAAGCTGCTAAAGGCACAGGGTGTACAACTGGTAGGACAACATATCACGGAAGAAGAGCTGGTGAATGACTTATGGACATCAAACTTCAACAAGTAAGCTATGCGTATGCAAAGGGCACTCCGTTTGAGAAATATGCATTATTCGATGTAAATATAACCATTACATCAGGAACATATCTGGCAATTATCGGCCATACAGGCTCCGGAAAATCGACTATTTTGCAGCATTTTAATGGGCTGCTCAAACCATCGACAGGTCAGGTGCATATAGGAGAACGCATCATAGAGGCAGGCAAGAAGGCGAAAGAGTTAAAGCCGGTCCGACAAAAGGTAGGCATTGTTTTTCAGTTTCCCGAGCATCAGTTATTTGAGGAGACTGTACTAAAGGATATCATGTTTGGGCCGATGAACTTCGGCGTTTCAGAAGAAGAGGCAGAGCGGCGTGCACGCGAGCTTATACAGCTTGTTGGTCTGCCGGAAGATGTACTTGAAAAGTCGCCATTTGATTTATCGGGCGGGCAGATGCGCCGTGTAGCCATAGCAGGAGTGCTTGCGATGGAGCCGGAAGTAATCGTCCTTGATGAACCAACTGCCGGACTTGACCCGCGTGGCCAAAAGGAAATAATGGATATGTTTTATTCGTTGCATAAGGAGCGCAGTCTGACAACAATTTTAGTGACACACAGCATGGAAGACGCAGCACGTTATGCAGATGAATTAGTCATTATGCATGAGGGGCACAGTGTCATGACAGGAACGCCAAGAGAGCTGTTTAACGATACGGAGGCACTGAAGCAGTATCGGCTGGAATTACCGCGTATCGTCAAATTTCAGCGGCGCATAGAGAAAATGTTAAGTATAAGGCTGCCGAAAGTATGCCTGACAGAAGAAGAATTGGCAGCAGAGGTTGCCCGTATTGTAAAGGAGCGTGATTAGACATGATGGAAAAAATGATCTTTGGTCGCTATATCCCTGGAGACTCCTTTGTCCACCGTCTGGATCCACGCTCCAAGCTGCTGTTCGTCTTCGCTTTTATCATTATCGTATTTTTAGCGAACAATACGATTACATATGGGCTGCTGCTTGCCTTTACGCTCGGTGTGATTTTACTGAGCCGTATTAAGCTGTATTTCCTGATTAACGGTCTAAAGCCGGTTATCTTTCTTATGGTCTTTACCTTCCTGATTCATATTCTCTTTACGCGGGAAGGAGCGGTTCTCGTCGATTGGGGCTTCCTCAAGATTTATGAGGAAGGTTTGAAACAGGGGGTTTTCATTTCCATCCGTTTCCTAGTGCTTGTTTTTATGACATCTGTACTAACGCTGACAACTTCGCCTATTTCGATTACAGACGGAGTGGAGACATTGCTGAATCCTTTTAAAAAAGTGAAGCTGCCCGTTCATGAGCTGGCACTGATGATGTCTATTTCTCTACGATTTATCCCAACCTTAATGGATGAAACAGATAAAATTATGAAGGCCCAAATGGCAAGAGGTTCAGATTTAAGCGCAGGTTCCTTGAAAGATCGTCTGAAAGCCGTTGTACCGCTCCTTGTACCGCTGTTTGTCAGTGCATTTAAACGGGCGGAGGATTTGGCAACAGCGATGGAGGTTCGAGGCTACCGTGGAGGCGAAGGCCGTACACGCTATCGCCAATTAAAATGGGATGCCGGTGACACGATGGCGATTGGCTCTCTTGTAGTGATGGTCGTATTGCTAGTGTATTTCCGTAATTAGAGGTGTTTTATGAGAAGATTAAAAGCAACTATCAGCTATGATGGTACCAGTTTTGCAGGCTATCAGGTACAGCCGGGCGAGCGGACAGTACAGCTGGAGCTTGAAAAGGTGCTGTCGGTCATGCATAAAGGCGAGCCGGTCAAAGTGACGGCGAGCGGCCGGACTGATGCACGTGTCCATGCAACAGGCCAGGTTATTCATTTTAATACGCCGCTTAGCATTCCATGTGAAAAATATAAGAAGGCATTGAATGTGCAATTACCGCGTGATATCCGTGTGCTTGCCGTAGAAGAGGTACCGGATGATTTTCACGCCCGCTACAGTGTAAGCGGCAAGCGCTACCGCTATATTTGGAGCTGTGAACAGGTTCAAAGCCCGTTTCGCCGCCACTATACAGTGGAAACCAACGGAATCAAACCGGATGTTAAGGCGATGCAGGAAGCGGCCAAGGCAATTATTGGCACACACGATTTTTCCAGCTTCTGTGCGGCAAACACAAGTGTAGTAGATAAAGTACGTACTGTCACAAAGCTTGAGCTTGTATGGCATGGAGAAGAGCTGCATATGACCATTGAAGGAAGCGGCTTTTTATATAATATGGTGCGCATCATTGCAGGAACACTTTGGGAGGTCGGTACCGGGAAAAGGGAAGCTGAGAGTGTAGCGGCTATTATAGCGGGCAAAGATAGAAATAAGGCGGGTAAAACCGCACCAGCACACGGTTTGTACCTTGAAAAAGTCTATTATGAATGCTAGTACAACTTCTCCAGGTGTTTAATTAAATCTCTTGACTTATAATCTGATTCGTTATAAGATGATGTATGGTATTTTCATTACCACCACAAATAAGCCCCGAAACTTATAGTGTAGACTAATGAAAAATAACGGTAATTATTATCGATTAGGAGGATATATTCATGCGTACAACATTCATGGCTAAAGGCCACGAAGTAGAGCGTAAATGGTTAGTAGTTGACGCAGAAGGCCAAACTCTTGGACGTTTAGCTTCTGAAGTAGCTGCAATCTTACGCGGTAAACATAAACCAACTTTCACACCAAACGTTGACACAGGTGATCACGTAATCATCATCAACGCTGACAAAATCCATTTAACTGGTAACAAATTAGAAGGTAAAATCTACTACCGTCACACTCAATTCGCTGGTGGTTTGAAAAAACGTACAGCTGGCGAAATGAAAGAAAAATACCCAACTCAAATGATTGAGTTAGCAGTTAAAGGCATGCTTCCTAAAAACTCTTTAGGCCGCAAAATGTTCACTAAATTGAATGTTTATGCTGGAGCAGAGCACCCACACGCTGCACAAAAACCAGAAGCTTACGAGCTACGTGGATAATTAAAATAATAGGAGGATATTACCTTGGCACAAGTTCAATATATCGGCACAGGTCGTCGTAAAAGCTCTACTGCTCGTGTACGTCTAGTACCAGGCGAAGGCAGAATCGTAATCAACAACCGTGAAATCGGTGATTACTTACCATATGAAACTTTACACCTAATCATCAACCAACCATTAGTAGCAACTGAAACTAAAGGTTCTTACGATGTACATGTTAACGTTAACGGCGGTGGCTTCACAGGTCAAGCTGGTGCAATCCGTCACGGTATCGCTCGTGCATTACTACAAGTTGACCCTGACTTCCGTCCAGCATTAAAATCTGCAGGTCTACTTACTCGTGATGCTCGTATGAAAGAGCGTAAAAAACCAGGTCTACGCGGCGCTCGTCGTGCACCTCAGTTCTCAAAACGTTAATATTATTTTATATCAATGTTTCTACCCTTTCTTGGAACTCCAAGAAAGGGTTTTTTGTTTTCTTTGAGCTCCTCTGCTGCATAGGGAATTCAGGAAAACATGTACATATAATCGTAAAAAAAGCAGTTTTTATATTCTCTTTGGCTTCATATATAGAATGTTTTTAAGTACTCTTCATCAAACGTATTAATAACTGTAACAACTGAAATTGTTGCAATTGCAACAAAAACGTATTAAATTAAATATAGAGCGTTTATATTGCCAAACTACAATAGGGAGTTAATTATGAGGGAAATTCTGCGAGAAATCGGAATGATAGCAAGAGCATTGGATTCTATAAGCAATATAGAATTTAAAGAAATTGACCTTACAAAAGGGCAGTATCTTTATGTTGTCCGCATATGTGAAAACCCAGGGATCATTCAAGAAAAGTTAGCTGAAATGATAAAAGTGGATCGAACAACAGCAGCCCGTGCTATAAAAAAACTTGAAATGAATGGTTTTATCGAAAAGAAACCCGATCCACTCAACAAAAAAAATAAAAAACTGTTTCCAACCGAAAAAGGGTATCAAGTTTATCCCTTTATAAAACGAGAAAATGATTATTCTAACAGTATTGCATTAGAGGGTTTTTCTGAATCAGAGATGGAAACGATCTTTAATCTTCTTCAAAGAGTTAGAAAAAATGTGGAAGTTGATTGGGAATACGTAAAAAAAGGAAATAAGAGAGTGTATTGAGCATAGAAAGGAATTAATTTTAAAATGAATATTCAAATAAAAAAATGTACACTTGATGACTTATTAATACTTCAAAAAATAAGTATAGAAACATTCAATGATACTTTTAAAGACCAGAACTCTCCTGAAAATATGAAGGCTTATTTGGAAAAAGCATTTAACTCCAGGCAGCTGCAACGGGAATTATCCAATAACTCATCGGAATTTTATTTCATCTATTTCAATGATGAACATGCTGGATATTTAAAGGTAAATAGTAATGAAGCCCAATCTGAAAACATAGGGGATGAGTCACTTGAGATTGAGAGAATTTATATAAGAAACAAATTTCAGGGCAAGGGACTTGGAAAATATCTCATAAACAAAGCAGAAGAAATAGCCATTGGAAAAAAGAAAAACCGTATATGGCTAGGCGTTTGGGAGAAGAATGAGAAAGCCATCAAATTTTATGAGAAACAAGGCTTTGTTCAAGCTGGTGCCCATTCTTTTTATATGGGTGATGAGGAACAACTAGATTACATAATGACGAAAACATTACTATAATTTTTAAATGAGAAAAGGAGTGTTTCTACAATGGCAAAATGTATTGTAGATGTAGAGTTTTGGGATAT
>DEQA01000025.1 GCA_002359075.1 Planococcaceae bacterium UBA3378 | reverse complement strand
ATCCCCTGAAGCGAGTATAACACCGTCTGTATTGATCACATTAATATTATGATGAAGCCGCATCATCGTCTGATGCACAATTTCTTCGGCCAATTTAATAGATAGCATTTTATACACCTCGTATAAAAATGATTCTGTACTAATACAGTTAATTTATACACTCATTATAATGCTTTTTCAAATAATCTGTCATTATAATATGCTTAAGCACTTAAACGGAAGGAGGGTAATGATGAAAATTATCATAAGCCCGGACGCTTTTAAAGGGACATTAACAGCTTTAGAGGCAGCAAAATCAATCGAACAAGGAATTAAACAAGCGCGTCCTGATACCGAAACAGTTCTACTGCCTGTTGCAGATGGCGGAGAAGGAACGATGGAAGTACTCGTACTTGCAACAGACGGACACTTTGTCAAAACAATGGTGCTTGATCCTCTTGGGCGTGAAATAGAAGCTTCGTTTGGCGTGCTCGGCAATGAATCGACCTGTGTTATTGAAATGGCTTCTGCTTCAGGTATTACACTGTTGCATAACAATGAAAGAAATCCGCGGATTGCCTCGACTTTTGGTACGGGACAGCTCATTAAAACAGCATTAGACCAAGGTTTTAGGGACTTTATCATCTGCATCGGCGGCAGTGCCACAAACGATGCTGGTGTCGGAATGCTGCGGGCACTCGGACTACGTTTAGTAGATGAGTATGGACGTGATGTACAAAAATCGGTCGATGGTTTGTATGACGTACGAACATTGGATTTTTCAAACTGGGACACAAGATTAGATGAGTCTAGTATTACCATTGCATGCGATGTAAATAATCCGTTAGTTGGGGACCATGGCGCTACCGCAGTTTTTGGCC
Organism: Planococcaceae bacterium UBA3378; assembly: GCA_002359075.1. Classification (GTDB taxonomy): domain Bacteria; phylum Bacillota; class Bacilli; order Bacillales_A; family Planococcaceae; genus Lysinibacillus_B. The sequence continues at coordinate 6,461 of DEQA01000025.1, read as the reverse complement.
CGCAAAAAGGTGTAAAACCCGAAGAGATACATTATTTTGATCAGGCACTGACACATTGGGCCGATATTGTAGAAGCGGAGAAAGGTATCCATCTGCATGACTATCAAGGAGCGGGAGCTGCTGGCGGCATGGGAGGCGCTTTGATCGCTTTTCTAAACGGGAAGTTTCATCAGGGCATTCAATTAGTGCTCGATGTGACGAATTTTCGCGAGAAGATCCAGGATGCGGACTACATTGTGACAGGCGAAGGAAAATCAGACCGCCAAACATTGCACGGGAAAGCACCAATGGGCGTGCTGCACTGCGCCAAACAGTTGGATATCCCAGTCGTACTGCTTTCGGGTTGTATCGAAGAGCAGGACAAAGAAGAATTAGCCCCGCATTTTCAACAGCTCGTATCAGTAGTAAATGAGTCTGTTTCCAATGATATGGCGATGAAAGAAGCATCGCGCTGCTTGTCAGAACAGGCATATGAAACGTTTCAGCAGTTAATCGGTTAAGGAGGAAATACGAATGTTGTTTTTAGTCATTTTACTCGGCGTGTTATTTGTCGTACTGGCTACCGCCAAATTAAAGATCCATCCGTTTTTAGCACTCATTATCAGCTCGTTCTTTGTCGGGATTGCGAGCGGCATGCCATTACTTGATGTTGTCACAAATATTAATACAGGCTTTGGCAGTTTAATGACGAGCATCGGGATTGTCATTGTAGCGGGGACTATGATCGGTGTTATTTTAGAGCGCTCTGGTGCTGCATACCGGATGGCAGAAGTTGTCCTGCGGATTGTAGGGCCAAAGCGTCCGCAGTTGGCGATGTCCATTATCGGCTATATTGTTTCGATCCCTGTATTCTGTGACTCTGCTTTTATTATTTTATCAAGCTTGCAAAAATCGCTGGCTAAACGCACGAAGGTCACTGTCGCATCCATGGGGGTAGCGTTGGCAACGGGTTTGTTTGCAACGCATGTTCTTGTACCGCCCACTCCGGGACCGATTGCAGCAGCCGGCAATATCGGTGCGACAGATTACTTGGGAACTGTGATTCTAGTTGGACTGCTTGTAGCGATTCCAGCGACATTTGTCGGGTATTTATGGGCTGTCAAAGTGGCGACGAAAATTGAAGTGCCATTAGATAAAGAAGAGGCAATGGATTATGAAGATGTGATTAAATCCTTCGGTGAAATGCCGTCTACATTCAAATCATTTCTCCCGATTATACTGCCAATCGTATTAATCGGTATCGGTTCGGTTGCGGCGCTGGTAGGTGATCCGGAATCTACATTTAATATGGTGTTACGCTTCCTCGGAAGTCCGATCGTGGCTTTATTATTAGGTGTATTTGCCGCATTCCCATTACTGCCGCAGCTGAACGAAGAAACACTAACGGGCTGGATCGGCGACAGCTTAAAGGATGCAGCACCTATTTTATTAATCACAGCAGCCGGTGGTTCATTCGGTACCGTCATTAAAGAAACAGGTATAGGCGACATGCTGCAGCAAATGGATCTTGGTTCATTGGCACAAGGCTCACTGTTCCTGCTTGTTCCGTTCCTGATCGCTGCTGCCCTGAAAACAGCACAAGGCTCTTCCACAACAGCGCTTGTTATTACATCGACATTGGTTGCACCAATGCTGGCCACTGCTGGAATCGAAGGTGCAATTCCGTTAGCGCTGGTCGTTATGGCAATCGGCGCCGGTGCTATGACAGTATCACATGTCAACGACAGTTTCTTCTGGGTCGTGACACAATACAGCGGCATGGAAGTAACACAGGCCTATAAAGCACAAACAATGGCGACATTGCTGCAGGGGATAACGACGATTACTGTATCGATGATTTTATGGTTGGTGTTTGTGTAGGGGAGACTATAGTCAAAGGGCTATTCAGAAAGCTGCTGCTTTCCGGATAGCCCTTTTTTAGATTAACGGCTCAAACAGCTTCATTAACTCCTCGTCATTCAACAGCTTTTCCTTATTGTATTTCTGTAAGACACCGTAAATTCCCCAGCTGAGTAAGGCGGTCTTTAATTCGAGCTGTTCAGGCTTTAAGGAAGGGTGCTTTGCTTTCATTAACGGAAGTAAAGTTTCAAATAACTGCTTTTTTATGATTTCTTCAATGGTACAGGAAAAAGCCTCAAAGCTGTTGTAACAGCTTGATTGTAAGCTTTGCTGGAACGTAATTAAATTTTTGAAAATAGAGACAACTGTTTCATTCGTCAATGTTTCATATGAGGCGACATGACTTAATACTTCCCGCAGGAGAATTTCTCTCATCGCTTTTTCAGAGAGGTCAACTTTATCAAGGAAGTGATAGTAAAAGGTAGCCCGATTTACCGTTGCCCGGGCTGTAATGTCCTTGATCGTAATTTGGTCATACTTCTTTTCGGTGACAAGCTGTAAAAACGCCTCCATAATCAATTGGCGCGTTCGGATGTAACGCGGGTCCTCCGTTTTCACATGCATACCTCCCACTTTTTCAACAAATAACAGTATTTGTTGTATATACAATTTTCAACCTAATCTGTTGGTAGTTATCAGTTTATTTTGACTATACAATGAAAGTAAACATCCGACAAGTGTTGTATATACGATATTTGTTGGAAAGAAAGAGGGTATGGAGCATGAAACAAGTGTTAGTAGTAAAAGCGAACAATCGGCCGGACGGGATTTCTACAAAAATGTTTGACACATTTGTAGAAGCAGCCAAACAAAATGAAAACATTGAGCTGTCCATTTTTGATGTGTTTGCAGCGGACTTTCCCCATTACGGGCAGGATTTATTCAATGCCTTTTCCAAGCTTCAAAGCGGTGAACCGCTGAATGAAATAGAGGCAGCTTCCATCGAAGCACAGCAAAAAGCGCAGGCTGCGTTAACGAAAGCAGATATCATTGTCTTTGCGTTCCCATTATGGAACTTATCGATCCCTACACCACTGCAGGCATTTTTAGACTACAACATTCAGGCGGGCTTCTCGTTTAAATACAACGAGAAGGGACAAAAGGACTTTTTGCTCGGCAATAAACAGGTTATCCTCCTAAATGCGCGCGGCGGCTTCTATCACGTACCAGAAGCAAATGCCATCGAGATGGCAGTGAACTATATGCGTGCTGTGATTCCGAATTATTTAGGCTTTGACATTGTGGATGAGGTCATTATTGAAGGGCACGCGCAGGATCAGCCGAATGCCGCGGCAATTATTGGCGAAGGGTTGGAGAGAGTTAAGGCTGTGGCTGAATCTTTAGTAGTGAAAAATTAGTAAAGAGATTTTTTTGTAGCAGCACTTATCATTATAGTTACAGTGTAATGATAGGTGCTATTATTGGGAATAATGATACTCGATTAATACTGGAACCTTCCCTTAATCGAAAGCATTTAAAAATTTAATAAAATGAAATGATAGAAATCCGTCGACGAGTTATATACACGTTTACGGGTTTTTAATTTGTATTAATATTTTTTGTCCGGTATGAAAGAAGACGGCGATCCTATTCTCACGCGATGCGTTCGTTTCGCTTATCGTAATTTGCAAGTACTACATTTGAAAATAAGGCAGTAAAGAACGCTTAGACCTTATTTATAATGCTAGGGTTCCCAATAAATAATTATCGATTATATTAAGAAAAGAATTACTCTCAAACGAATATTTATAAACTAACGAACAATCGAAATAATTTTCATCCTAATGCTATAATAGGTAAAAAAAGTAATACGGTAAGGGGATGATAATGTTTATGGAATATTTATTTACGATAATCATACTATTTTTGATTATGTTATTCTTTATTTCTTTTGCTCTTTTTGTTAGAAGGCTAATAATAAATTCGTCAGCTGAAGTAAATAATTCTAGTGATTTAGAGGAAAAGATGGATAGGTTAATAGAACAAAATGAACAGCTTCTTCTGTTATTGAGGGAGAAGAAATAATTTCGATAAATATTGGACCTTTCCAAATGACGGTTTTGGGAAGGGCATACTTTAATTAACGCACCAGATTATTACATTAAGAAAGCTAAATATATTTTTTAAAATTTTGGAACGAGGTGTGAAAGTGAGTAACAATACAAATAAGTCTAATATTGGGCATACGATTTTTAAACCAACCGGAGTACGTTACAAATATCCTCTTATCGATTTAGTTAAACAACAAGTAACGTGTGCTGTTGTTTACGAAGAGAACATATATATGACGGTGGTTGTTGATGTGAAAAATAATACTGTAAGCATTCAAGGCAACGCCGGTGAATTAGTCGACTTATCGATGAGCAAAGACGATACCATTGATATGTTCAAGCATCAGGCTAAGTTTTTTATTGATAATAATGTTTCTGATCCAGATAAGTATTTTGATGAATTAATAAGGAATCCAACTTCAAACTAGTGCATTCTTTAGTGGAGAAGTGTTTCAAAAATGCGCCCAAACGACGGTTTGGTAGCTTTATAAAGGGTTATTAATGTTAGATAGAGAATAAACATATAGGGATTATTTGTATGTTACATGAAATTTTGAGGTGATTAGATGAAATACAGTGCGACTTCACAACGCAAATCGTTGTTGTTTATGGCTTTTTTAAGTCTATTTTCTAGTTTTTTAACTTGGGACATTTCAAATATTAAATGGGTATACTTAACGACCTTTCCATTCTTTTTTATATTGGCATTTCTAAAATATACATTGCTAATAAAGAAGCATAAGATTTCTTATGCTGTTCAACTTTTTGGTCTAACTATTTATCGCAAGGAAATCGTGTCTACTAATATTAAAAAAATTATTTTTAAACGAACAGACTGGAAATCAAAATCAGCCAACATTAAAGTACACACAGGTATTCCTATTCGATTAGCTTTATTTAAACCTGGAACTGTGTATGATGATTTAATTATGTTTTGTGAAGAAAATGCTGTACCTTATTATAAAACCAAAGATTATATGATAGTTGAGAAAATGGGATAATACAAAACTCATCTTAACTTTCGCAAAAATTTCTGTTACATATCTATACATTACAAAACAAAATAACGTTCCCAAATGTAAGTTTGGGTATACATTAAAAAGCTGCGAAATCTTGTTTTAACAATGTTTCGCGGCTTTCTTTGTGAGCATTATCCATATGCGTTTTTATGCTCTTTCTTCAAAAGCCCGTCATAGCAATGTTAGTGGCATTTGGAATACTACTACACAAATGACTTTAATGAATAAAATTATGCATCTTTCGTAGTAGTGTAAATCATCCACTTTTCTTCATACCTGATTTTTCTCTTGATTACTCATCTTGAAACGTACAGTATTTTAGAATTAGTAGTATTCCAGTAGGGAGAAAAGTACAATTCTTTATCGCAGCTGTTTAAATGACGTATCTACATTCAAATTTTATGATTCACATTTTTTAAAAAGATGTGTTTATTTTTTCTTTATGTTTGTTATAAATATTTATTTTAACAGTGCTCTCCGTTACAAGCTTATTTGAAGATAACTTTTTCTCTAACGTTTTATATATCGTATTTTCAATTTCTTTCCCAATAGTTTTTTCGTTTTTTCTTTCTACCAGTGTATTTACTTCAATAAGCAGTTCTGGAGGAGAGTCTGTAGGGGTAATACTCATGTTTACTCCATCAATGGTATTTGGATGAGCTGTAGATATAGCGTTCTCTATAGTTTTACCTATTTCACTTATTAAATTATGTCTTTCCAACAGTTCTTCGTTTATCATTTGAGCAATTTCTCTTTTTTTCACATTAACATTATATGTTTCGAATTTAGTTGACTTAATTAAAATTTTCATAATCTCTTTTATCTCATTTTTTACTGAATCATAATATTCTTGACTTCCCAGGACATCAATATTTATATCCTTTGAATTGTTGTCAACATGTGTATTAATGCTAATTCCACCTATATCATATTTTTCTCCTATTTTTCCTTCTATTCTTTTCTAACATTTTAACTTCAGCACTTTTGGGTAGCAGACTCATTGTTTTTTCAGCCGTACCATTTAAAGACGATATTCCGAAATATATTATGAAAATTCCCGTGATACTCAATGCTATTGAAAAGACTTTTTGTCTAATGAAACTCACATCCTTTTTTACTTATATGGTTAATAAGAAGATCATACGAGGAATCTGACATTCACATAAATGCTGCGAGCGTATCCAAAAAAGAAGGTATAACAATTTCATTTCTGGCAAAGGGCAATAGTTTTACGCAAATCTGCTGTTGATCTTACAACGATTGCAAAGAGGGCGTTGCTATTGCCCTTTTTTGTCTTTTATACTTGCTTTCGACATGGTTTGTAGTAATCCGTAAAACACTCACTCTTTTTATAGTACAGATTTGTTTTTTTTCATAGTACAGGTTGTGGTAAAAAATAGAATTACTGCACAATGGAATAAGACAACGAATTTTTACAAAAAATAATCCTGTTAGAAGGAATTTGTTGCAAAAAAAGCGTTTTATTAGTATT
>DEQA01000281.1 GCA_002359075.1 Planococcaceae bacterium UBA3378 | reverse complement strand
GCATGTCGGCTCTCTGGAGAACAAATTTGAAACACTACTCTTCTCGTCAACGAATTTGTATGCTTTTAATTGATGATACTTTAGCAAATATTCAAACAAACGTCAATCTCTTTTTTTGAATACGACCGACCCGCATACTCTATTTTCTATATTTTTTATCAAAAAACACTGTTTTACTTAACCAATTTTCTCATATATGCTACTTATATCTTTCCATCCGTATACAAGCTCTTTTAGCTTTTTGCCGCCGATTTCCACCTCAACTGTATCAATCATTTGACCGCCGAGTGCTTCATAAAAATGCTTGGATGACGTTTCCTCCAGGACGCTCACGACCATCGTGCTGATCCCGAGCGTTTCGATTTCCTCAATGACTGTTTTGACGAGACACTTTCCAAGTCCGCGGCTTTGGTACGACTCCAATATATATAATGTGCTTAGTTCACCTTGAAATTCCTCGTACGCTCCGCTTCTTTCCTCGCCGCCCGTCGCAAATCCGATAATCTGCCCTTCCTCATTTTCCGCCACAAAGACGCACCCTTCCAGCAGCACACTTTCCCATAATCGCTTTTTCTTTTCATAGGTCATTTTTTTCAAATATTTATGCGGGACAATATCTTGATAGGTTGTCCGCCAGCTATCCACGTGCACCTTGGCAATACTTGCCGCATCCGCCATCTTCGCTCTACGAATCCTCATACAATCCCTCCTCTAAACAGAACAGCTTTCCCCTACTATTCTACAAAGCGGGCAATATCCCTTCTAAAAGTAAAAAAGACAGAACCTTCCTACAGATTCTGTCCTCCTGCTTGTATTACGTTTGGCTTTTCTTCTTGATATAGGTCTTGACCGGCGGCGGGCTGTAGGAGTGGAATTTCTTCAAGAGGGCAGACGGGTCGGTGTCCGTTAAAAACATCGGCATATACTGATCATGCAGAAACTGCTGCTCATTCATATGCTTAAAAAACGAAATCAGCAGATCATAATAATGATCGACATTTAAAATTCCGCACGGCTTTTGATGGAGCCCGAGCTGTGCCCATGTGAAAATTTCAAAAAACTCTTCCATCGTTCCCGGACCACCCGGCAGCGCGATAAAGCCGTCCGCCAGCTCGGCCATTTTTGTTTTTCTCGCATGCATGGAATCGACGACGATCAGCTCTGTCAAATGAGGATGGGCAATCTCCCTTTCCTCCAGCATTTTCGGAAGAACGCCAATAACCTTGCCTCCTTCAGCCAGTACCGTATCCGCCACGACCCCCATAATCCCGACACTTGAGCCGCCGTATACAAGAGTCAGATTTTGCCTTGCCAGTTCCTTCCCCAGTTGAACAGCCCCTTCCTTATAGGATGGCTCTGCCCCTATACTGGAACCGCAAAATACGACAATACTTTTCATTATTTAGCCCCATTCCTTTATTTGGATTTTGTTGTATGATGTTTATATCCTGAATTCAAAATAATTCGAAAAAGGAGTCGATACTAATGAATACAAACGAATTCCAGCAGCGAATAAAGCAATTTTACAAGGAAAACGGATATTTGGATGCAAATCACTTCATTTCGATCAGTATCCTAGCAGAAAAAACCGGAGAAGTCGCCAGAATTATAAGGGAAATAGAATATGATTCTCACCCATTAACTACCACAATTAACTCCATTAAAACTAATAAAAAACTGCTCTCCGAAAAGCTCGGAGACGTTTTAGGCATGATTACTTGTATTGCCAATCAGCAGGATATTAACCTGCAGGATCTATACAAAGAACATATAGAGAAAATAGAAAAAATACATAAGATGATGCATAACTAATTCCCGGCTTTCCGGAACTGCATCACACACAAAATAAATGATATGGATATATATTTCCCACTAAAGCCTATAAGTATGAAATCGATGTTCACATTTTTAATTATATCAGCTAATCGACTATGCTAGATATCGCAGGGAATACCTTTACCCCCCTGGTATTTCCCGCGCTTTTTAGTCCTCATCATCAATCCGTGAGAAAAAGTAATAATTTTCATGCGTTTTTCGAAACGATAAGATAACCCCCAGCAGCAGGAAGTTCGACAGCAGTGAGCTCCCCCCATAGCTAAGAAAAGGCAGTGTCACCCCTGTGACGGGTAAAAGTCCCATCGTCATCCCGATGTTCTGGAAAATCTGGAAGGTCAATAGCCCGATGATGCCTGCTCCGGTAATGTAGGCAAAGCGTGTGCGTGCCTTTATCACAATGACAACAAGCCGGTATAAAAGAAGGAAATACAGCAGAATGATAATCGAACCGCCGATAAAGCCTGTTTCCTCTGCAATGGTGGAAAAGATAAAATCCGTATGCTTTTCGGGGATATATACATCATTGCTGCGGTAGCCTTTTCCTGTTATTTCCCCTGTCCCGATTGCCAGGATCCCCTGCCTTGTCTGGTACGAGGATGCTTCGTACTCGAAGGGCTGCAGCCATCCATTAATCCGTGATACCTGATGGGGTGAAAGCCGCCCTAATAATTCCTCCTGATAAACAGAATGGAACTGAAAATAAATCACGACTACACCGATAACGAGCGTCAAAGGGACCGCTGCAACGACCATGAGCAGCTTTTTATTAATTGATGAAAAGAAAACCATTGGTGCGAGTAACGCGAGATACAGCAGAATCATCCCGGTATCCGGCTGCTGGTAGACGAGCAGCATCGGCGGCATCGTAATAATGGCAACTTTACACAGCAGCCGGCAATCGGAAATAAAGTTCGGCTCCTCTGTCATCGTATAATGCTTCTCCATTACCCGGGTGATCACGAGTACAAAAGCAAACTTGAGAAACTCTGACGGCTGTATGCTGCCAATATACTTAATCTGGTACCATGCCTTCGCTTCATTAATCGGCCTCGCGATGTTTTCCGGCGCAAAAATAAGCCCGATTAAAAGCAGCACAATCCCTGCATACACATACCAGGATATTTTCTTTAATTGCTCCACATCCAGCAGCGTCACGCCTACCATTAGACTAAAACCGAGTATGTAAAAGATGGCTTGTTTAATCACAAAGGTTTGCCCGTACTGCGGAAATGACGCTGTCGTTGAATGGATAAATAGGCAGCTTGCCAAAGCGAGCAATAGTATGTATAACGTGACCTGCTTATCAATATATTTTTCTATCCCCATTCCCCCGCTCCCCTTCATTCCGTCTGGACAATGTCTTTACTGCTTACTGTATGTCCCTGCATGAATAAAAACGACCCAGAAGGAAAAATGTTCCTAGAAAACCTTTTTCTATATGAATCAGGCGTGTGGATTTACCTTTCATTGATAGTAGCATTGTATGGAAAGTTGATTTCCGCTACAGCCGACTCGCTTTCCACGGGCATGGCCTCAGCCTCCTCGTCACTCGTCCCTCGCTCCTGCGGGGTCTTCAC
>DEQA01000260.1 GCA_002359075.1 Planococcaceae bacterium UBA3378 | reverse complement strand
ACAACCGGCTCTCCCCGGCTTTCACCAAATGTGATGATTTTTTGCAGATAGTCATTCGGGATAGCATCAGTAAAAATAACCTCCCCCTTATAGACAACGTACTGGCCGTTGAATGTCACGTATGTATCAATATCAAGCTCTTCCAACAGCTCTTTAATCATAAAAGGAGCCCGTCCAGTGGCAATGGCGATTTCATAGCCGTTTTCCCGCGCAGCAAATAAAGCTTTTTTCGTCGAAGCGGGAAGACATTTTTCACTATTATAAAGTGTCCCGTCCACATCAAAAAATAATATTTTTTTCATATATTCCTTCCTCTCTTTCCGTAAAGGTCTTTACAAATTTCTGAAAATTCGTTATAATGAACTGAAGGAGTGATGCGTTATGTTAAAACGTCTCAAAAAGAAATTGTTGAAACAGTTGAATGGCATCCTCGGAAAAAAATCAATTGCGTAAGCCCTTCAGTTTTTGAAGGGCTTTTCTTTATTTTAGGATAGCTGCGTGATAATATAAAGGAAATGCATTTATTCGACGAATTCTTTACATGTCTTCATGTTATCTACACTTTTTCAGACATCATTCTATATAAAGGTCTATAAGGTGACGGAAGAATCTTGTAAAGCAGGAACGTAAATGCAGCCACTATGTACGTACCAAAAGGAGAGTAATTATGATTTATAAAGTTTATTACCAAGAAAATAAGAATGAGATTCCAGTTCGCGAAAACACAAAATCATTATTCTTAGAGGCATCTTCAGAGCGTGAAGTTCGTGAGTTTCTAAAAGACCGAAACTACAACATCGAGCTTGTGCAACTACTTGAAGGAAATTACCTAGAGTATGAGCGCAACAGTCCGAACTTCCGACTGGAGAACGCTTAATCGCTTATGAAATTTGTTAAAAATGACCAAGCGGCTGTTTTCGCACTCGGCGGACTGGGCGAAATCGGCAAAAACACATATGGAGTACAATTCCAGGATGAAATTATCCTGATCGACGCAGGTATTAAATTCCCGGAGGATGACCTGCTCGGGATCGATTATGTCATTCCCGACTACACGTATTTAGTACGAAACGTAGATAAAATCAAAGGTTTATTTATTACGCACGGCCATGAGGACCATATTGGCGGTATTCCTTATTTACTGCGCCAGTTGAATGTTCCTGTATACGGCGGCAAGCTTGCGCTGGGCCTACTGCGCAATAAGCTGGATGAGCACGGGCTGCTTCGCACAACAAAGCTCATCGAAATCAAGGAAGAGGATGTCATTAAGTTCCGTAAAACATCCGTAAGCTTCTTCCGTACGACACACAGTATTCCAGATGCGTTTGGTATAGTAGTAAAAACGCCTCCCGGCAATATTGTTCATACAGGGGATTTCAAGTTCGACTTCACACCTGTGGGCGAACCGGCTAACTTAACAAAAATGGCTGAAATCGGACGTGATGGGGTATTATGTCTGCTTTCAGATAGTACGAATGCTGAAGTGCCCAACTTTACGATGTCTGAACGTAAAGTTGGAGAAAGTATCAATGATATCTTCCGTAAAGTGGACGGGCGAATCATTTTTGCTACCTTTGCTTCAAATATCCACCGCCTGCAGCAAGTAACGGACGCTGCTGCTGCACACGGCCGTAAAATCGCCGTTTTCGGGCGTTCAATGGACAATGCTATTACGATCGGGCGTGAGCTTGGTTATATTACTGCACCGAAGGAAACATTTGTTGATGCCCAAAGCATTAACCGTCTTCCTGCAAATGAAGTATTGATTTTATGTACAGGATCACAAGGCGAGCCAATGGCAGCATTATCACGTATCGCTAACGGAACACACCGCCAGATCCAAATCCAGCCTGGAGATACGGTTGTCTTTTCATCTTCACCTATCCCTGGCAATACAATTAGTGTCAACAAGATTATTAACCTATTATTCCGTGCCGGAGCAGAAGTGATCCACGGGTCGCTAAACAATATCCATACATCCGGACACGGTTCACAAGAAGAGCAAAAACTCATGCTTCGTCTGATTAAGCCAAAATTCTTTATGCCGATCCACGGGGAATACCGCATGCTGAAAATGCATACAGAGCTCGCAATTGATTGTGATGTTCCCGCTGAAAATACATTTGTAATGGAAAACGGCGATGTATTGGCATTAAGTGCGAATGAAGCGCATGTAGCAGGCCGTATTCCATCAGGCGATGTTTATATCGACGGCAGCGGAATCGGGGATATCGGCAATATCGTTCTGCGTGACCGCCGTATTCTTTCAGAGGAAGGGCTTGTCATCGTCGTTGTAAGTGTGGATATGGCAAATCAGAAAATCGTTTCCGGTCCTGACATTATTTCTCGCGGATTTGTGTATATGCGTGAATCAGGCACGATGATTAATGAGGCGCAGAAAACGCTGGCACAGCATTTAAATGCCTCGATCAAGGAAAAGTCTACTCAGTGGACAGAGTTAAAGAACGAAATCACCGATGTTTTAGGTCCTTATCTTTTTGAGAAGACGAAACGCCGGCCTATGATTTTACCAATCATTATGGAAGTGTAATAACGCATTGACTGCATATCCTTCCTAAAAAATAGAGCAGC
>DEQA01000163.1 GCA_002359075.1 Planococcaceae bacterium UBA3378 | reverse complement strand
GACTCTCGTTTTACTGTTCTTAAAATCTCTTCATATGTGCCGTGTGTGCCAATCACCGTGGAATATGCCCGTTTCATCTGATGAAGGCCCGGTGTAATACCCGCAATAATAATTTTGGCCCCCGGATTCACATATTCAAAAGGTGTATAGTAAATCTGCAGACCTCTCTTTTTGTCTTCTTCTAACAAAAACGGATCGGCGAGCAGCATTTGATCTGTATATGATGAAGGAAGCAGCGTAATATATTTTTGAAAATACGGAAACAGGGCATTATGAACAATTGCCATCCCCTCACCTCCCTTTGTAGGCTTTTCCCATTTAAGGCTCTCTTCATTCCCCCACTTACCTGTCACATAAGAAAACCGGTACTTGCAAGGCATATACTTACACGGTTTATATTTTACTCTCTTTTTCTTCCGAATTTTTAAGCATCTCTGTATCGATGTTTGCTGCTTGCAGCTTTTTCTCCCCTTCAGCTTCGACACGCTTTCGCAGTTCATCGAGGGCCGGATCAAAAGCTGTATATTCGCCAAGCATGAATACCATCTGGTGTTCAATCGGCAGCCAAGTACGGATATCTGCTTCGTTTTGCTGTATCTGGGCTTCTAGCTTATCAAGGGCATGGGCTACTTTTGCTTCATATGTTTCCTTTTGCTCAAATTCCATCCATACATCATAAAACTGCTGTCCGCCATTCCTGCCAAGCAGATCACGGATTTGTTTGATGGCCTTACTTTCATTTTCGTATTTCACTGCTCTTGCTTCCTCGTTACTCATTGTATAGAAAAGCGGAATATCTTTTGCATGGGCTTCTACTAAATCATGAATGATGATCATCTTTAATAGCTGCTCCATCTTTACTTCTTTTGAAAGATAGGGCTCAATGGCCATCGCCATCAGCGCCACACTCCATGTGTGCTCAGCTACACTTTCCCGCCGCCCTGTAGGAAGCCAGCTATGCCGCAGCTCCTCCTTTAGCCGTTGTCCGAGCTTCATTAGCTCCAATACCTTTTCCATCCGAAGCACTCCTTTTTCATGTTTTTACACTTCAGAGTATGGGTAAAATTTCAGCATTCTAATAGTGGACATAAGGCAAACAAGAGAAGGCCCTCTTTGCCGGAATGCTTTCAGCAAAAAAGGGCCGTTTTTATTTTTGGGAAGAATAGAATGGTTTCTACAGCTGTAGGAGTACAGTTATAGGTACTTATCGCAAAAAAGCCCGTACTAAAAACAGACGAGCTGCACCTGAAAATACAGCCTTCCTTCTTTCTTGTCTCGGCTGGCTGAAGTAAGTAACCTTGACTATCCGGTAAGCAGGACAGGCTTTCTTCTTCATATCTGTAGTGAAAAAAGAACATTGCTTTCTAGTTGACGGATAGCAAACATACATGGTATTATTATCTCGAATTAAAGATATTTTATTTCGAGATAACATTCACATTGTATATCTACTTTGAAACCAATAAAAAATTTTACTTATTCATCTCGAAATCGAGATAAATACAAAGGAGCCAGTATAATGGATAACTTAAAAGGCATTCACCATGTAACAGCTATTACAAGCAGTGCAGAAAAAAACTACGAATTTTTCACTTATATTCTTGGCATGCGTCTTGTGAAAAAAACGGTGAATCAGGATGACATTCAAACATACCATTTATTTTTTGCAGACGATAAAGGATCAGCAGGAACGGATATGACGTTCTTCGACTTCCCCGGCATCCCGAAAGGTTCACACGGGACAAATGAAATATACAAAACAGCTTTCCGTGTACCAACAGATGCTGCACTGGAATATTGGGTAAAACGTTTTGATAAGTATAAGGTGGCCCATACAGGAATTAAAGAACTATTTGGCAAGAACACGCTTTCGTTCGTTGATTTTGATGACCAGCAATACATGCTTATTTCAGATGAGCACAATAAAGGGGTAGCATCCGGCACACCTTGGCAAAAAGGACCGGTACCACTTGAATTTGCGATTACAGGATTAGGGCCTATCCATATTCGTATCGCACAATTTGATTATTTTAAGGAAGTTTTAGAAAAAGCAATGGATATGCGGGAAGTTGCACAGGAAGGCTCCCTCCACTTATTTGAAATGGGTGAAGGTGGAAACGGAGCTCAAGTGATTGTGGAGCATAATACCGTTTTGCCAAATGGGCGGCAAGGCTTTGGCACAGTGCATCATACTGCCTTCCGTGTGCATGATACAGAGGTACTGCATAAGTGGATCGAGCGTATGCAAGGCTTTGGATTCCACACATCCGGCTATGTAGACCGCTTCTTCTTTGAATCCCTTTACGCACGCGTAGCACCAGGTATCTTATTTGAATGGGCGACAGACGGTCCAGGCTTCATGGGAGATGAACCGTATGAAACAGTAGGAGAGATTTTGTCATTGCCGCCATTCCTTGAAGCAAAACGTGAACAAATCGAAAGCATGGTGCGACCGATTGATACTGTAAGAAGTACACGGGAATTTGAGAAAGAGTATTTATAAGTAGGTGATGAAAAGATGAGCTTTTTTAATAAACTTTTTGGGACAAAAGAAAACAATCAGGAGGTAGCTAAAGTGGAAAAATTAAACATAGGTATTATTATTGGATCAACTCGTGAAGGACGGGTAAGTCCGCAAGTAGCAGCTTGGGTAAAGGAATTGGCAGATAAACGCGGTGATGCAAACTATACAATTATTGATATTGCAGATTATAAATTGCCGCTTTTAGGAGAACCAGGGCAGGACGCATCCGGAGCAGTGGCTTGGTCGGAGATTATCACAAAGCAGGACGGCTTTATCTTTATCGTCCAGGAATATAACCACTCGATTACTGGAGCGCTAAAAAACGCCCTCGATTACCTTCGCGAAGAATGGAACAATAAAGCAGCCGGCATTGTCTCTTACGGCTCTGTAGGCGGGGCACGGGCAGCAGAGCACCTGCGTGGTATTTTAGGAGAATTACTAATTGCTGATGTACGTGTACATCCGGCACTGTCTCTATTTACAGATTTTGAAAATGGTAACGTTTTTAAACCTGCTCCTGTTCAGGCTGATTCAGTAAATCAAATGCTAGATCAATTGCTTCCTTGGACAAAAGCCTTATCTACCATCCGTTAATTCTATCGAAAAGGTTTTTCGTACCTGCTTTACAGTAGCCGGTGCCAGCAATTTTTTCATCTAAAAAGGGCGGCATGCTTTAAGATGCCGCTCTTATTCACTATCGTCTACTCAACGCTTCTTCTAACCTGAATTTATAAGTTTTTTTAAAGAGACAGCGAAAGTTCATACCTTTTTTACAAATAGGGTTGTTATCTTCAGACTTCTTCCCCCTTTAGTAACCGTAACGTTAATAAATTCCAATGAAGAAGCAAAGCAGCTGTCAGCTTTTCGTACACCTCATTACTTATATCCTCCCTTGCTGTGCAGAGCTGCACTGAAGGCTGAGGTATTTCTTTTTGGACAGAGGGAAGGAAGTCAAGCCTGCTCCTGCCCTCTATTTTTCCTACTTTTACTTTGCACTAACAAACGCACACTTTTCCTACCATCTTTTCTTATACGGACCGGCTGCCTTATGATATTGTAAACGGTTGATCCAGGTTGCCGGATTATTTGCTTTCGATACACATTCCATTAGCTACCCTGTCCTAGCTACAGAACGGCTGGAGAAACGCCCTGTTATTTTTGAGGACGTTCCTTTTCCAACAATTCAAAGAAGGAAGGTAACTCCTGGAAATCCTTCAATTTCAGATCTTCCAGTATTTTTAAAATAATCTCCTGCTCAAGGTCTGCCCTATTCTGTAAGTCTGTCTGTTGGAGTTCTTTTTGAATTTTTGGCCTTAGCAATTCCAGCAACTCTAAAGGCGAAATTGAATCGTTCATCTATTCACTCCTTGCTATGGGATTTAGCACCGGCCAGTTCACTTGCCAATTCTTGTATTGTCCGTTCCAGGCCTTCCACCCTTTGCTCCATTCTGTGCAAAAGATATAAGGATACGACAATGGGAAAACCGATATTACTAATGAAATCAACAATATTTTCATAACCAGCCATCAATCATTCGCCTCACTTTCTTTAGTGCATTATTTTTAGATTTTGTAATGGCCTGCTGGGATACATGTAACCTTCTTGCTATTTCGGTATCAGATATTTCCTTGATAAAAGAAAGATAGAAAATTTGCTTCTGCCGCTCATTTAACGTAAGAATAGCATTGTAAATCGCCGGATTTTGAATGAAATCTCCAAGCTCTCTTTCCATTTTTTCCTCAAACATCGCAGAAGCAGCTTCATCCTCAATCAGCTCCTTTAATGATACCGAGCTATATCCCCCGCCCTCATGTCCTTCATTTGCCGACCGATCAAGAAACAATACATTTCTATGTTCAAATAATCTTCTCTTTTTATCATAATGAAGAGCGGTAAAGTGAATCGTTTTAGAAAAGTAAGAGACTGCTCGTACCTGAGCATAAAAATGTAAAAAATGTTGATCAATCTTCGTTTTGAGATGTTCTTGCCGGGTCTGATTGTATTGTTTGTAAAGCTCACGATGCTCCTCATTTGCCAAAAAAGCCTTTAAAATCGGATTTTGAATCTCTCTAATTTTCATCTTAACTTTACCTCCTTTAACAGAACATATGTTCTTTATTATTATCATTATAAACTACTTTAACTTAATTAATAAGAGTATAAATACCAAATTCAATCAGTAGAATAGTAAAATAATACAATTTTAGGGTTTAGTGAATGACTAAAGAAGCGCATATGCTGCATTTTATGTTGAGGGGAATGGACCATTTTTTTCAAAAAGGGCTTATTTTTGAAAACTACCGAAAATCCACGGAGCATCTATTGCTTACAACTTATTAGTCATTCTGGTTGAAGGTTTATGTACTAATTAAAGTAAT
>DEQA01000016.1 GCA_002359075.1 Planococcaceae bacterium UBA3378 | reverse complement strand
GAAATGTAGTTACGTTCGCCGCAGTCAGTGCAAGCTAAAGTAATATTTACGCGCATTATTAACCCTCCCACTCTAAATCAAGAATAAATAAATTGAGCATGATTTATACGACTAACCCATTATAACACAATCTAAAAAAAAATCTAGCATCAATTCATAATATCTTTTGTTATAATGGAAACATTCATTGCACAGCACAGGAGGTATATAAAAATGAACATCTCACTCATCTTAATGGGTGTTGGAATAGTACTCATCATCCTCTCTTTTTTCCTAAAAGACCGTACTAAACATATTGAAAAGGAAGTAGAGGAACTGTCAATCGGCATTTACCAGGAGACAAATAGCATTAAACGCCGTTTAAAAATTGTGGAGGAAGAGCTATTGCTTGAACCTAATTTTAAAGTGCAATCACCAAAATCTTCACATAAAAAGGCACCGATAGAAGCATTCCAGCAAGCGGCAGCGCAAAAGAAACAACCGTATACTCAAGCATCGCAAGGACAACAAGCAGGCAGCAGCGCAAAGCCTATACATAGTATTTTAGTGAGCCAGGTCATTGAACTGGGCAAACAAGGGCTGTCTGTTGAGGAAATTAGTAAGCTATCGACGCTAACCCCTGATCAAGTACGATCAATCTTATCAAATGAGGGCATATAAATGAAGAAACTACTGCGTGGAATGGGCATCGGACTATTTTTGGCAGGTGCTGTATTGACGGTGCTGGACTTTATGGACCTCCCTCTTTCAAAAGAAACAAATACGGCACACGAAAAAGAAATAGCAGCACTGCAACAGCAGCTTGCTGAGGCAAACAAAGAAATTGCGTCATTGAAAGTATCCCCACAGGCAACTACTCAAAAGGAAGAAGAAAAAACAACCCAACAGTCAGCTTCTGCAGATCAGGAAAGTACAGAAGAAGCAGCGGCAGCGGTTACCGGTACGATTTATATTTATGAGGGCGTATCACTGTATGATATCGGTAAACAAGCGGAGGATGCGGGAATTATTAAGAACAGCCGGGAGTTGGAGCTTTTTTTATCAAAGCCCGAATATTCCCGTTCCATCCAAAAGGGACAGTTTGAGCTGAATTCTCATATGACAATAGAAGAAATGGCCAAAACGTTAACAGGAAAGAGCACGGACTAAAAAGAGCTGTTCGCAGCAGCCCGATTTTCGTTGTATTTTTCTTTTGACACGGCAAACTTTACATATGCAAAAAAATCGAGCGCTTATATTTTACGAAAAAAGGGGATAAAGGAGATGTCCCCTTTTTTTGTTCATTAAATTGTCAAAAAATATTATAATATAATAATAGAAACAATACTTACTAGAGAAAGAAGTAATCGATCATGCATATTCAGAAGGGAACAAAGGATTTCACTAAAGCAAACTTGGCGCTTTTTGCTGCAGGATTATGTACATTTGCTAATCTATACATTACACAGCCATTGCTGCCTGTATTTTCCGATGAATTCGGCATTTCGCCTGCTACTGCAAGTTTATCATTATCAGTAGCTACTATCGTATTAGCTTTCAGTCTTATTTTATTCGGCTCCCTTTCAGAAGCATGGGGCCGTAAAAATATTATGACAGTATCCGTAATAGCTTCAGCAGTTCTTACACTTGTATTAGCGTGTAGTCCTTCTTTTGAGTCTCTTCTTATTTTACGGGCTGTACAAGGTTTCGTATTAGCGGGTGTCCCTGCGATTGCGATGGCTTACCTTGGAGAAGAGATGGAGCCGTCCAGTCTTGGGGCTGCAATGGGTCTGTATATCAGCGGTAATTCTGTCGGCGGGCTTGTTGGACGGATTTTCATGGGAACAATGACAGATTTATTCACTTGGCGAATCGGCATCATCTTACTGGGTGTAATAAGTATTCTGATCAGTCTATATTTTATATGGGCCCTGCCTCCATCTCGAAACTTCAAAGCCCGTCCGCTGAATTTCTCTATGCTCACCAGATCATTACTGCACCACCTTAAAGATCCGGGACTTGTCAGCTTATTTGGTATTGCCTTTGTATTAATGGGCAGCTTTGTAACACTTTTCAATTACATAAGCTACAAATTACTCGATGAGCCGTACTCCCTCAGTGCGAGTATCGTCGGCTGGATTTTTATCGTTTATCTCGTCGGTACTTTCAGTTCGGCATGGTTCGGCAGCCTGTCGGATCGATTCGGGAGACAGCGTGTTCTTTTTATCGGCATTCTTATTATGTTTTCAGGGGCCTTGCTGACGATTCCTGTAAATCTGGTTATTAAAATTGCCGGTATTACCATTTTTACGTTCGGATTTTTCGGCGCCCACTCGATCGCCAGCGGAGGAGTCAGCTTCCGCGCGAAAAAGGACAAGGCACAGGCATCTTCCCTTTATCTTTTTGCTTATTATTTCGGCTCTAGTATAGGCGGCACAACCGGTGGCTTCTTCTGGCATTACTACGGCTGGAACGGCATTATTGCGTTTATTGCTGTTATGCTGCTCATAGCATTAGCTTTAGCCTTCAGCTACACGCTTATATCAAAAAAAGAGAACAACGACTAAACTATGCCGGTGTATAAAGAGCGTTTTAATGAAAGTATTTTCCTAGGTAATAGAGCAGTCCTGTATTATGGACAGCTCTATTTTTTCATGCCCCAGTCCGGTTAAACCCGGCAGTTCCCCTATCCTCAGTATATTTCCCAACTGAAAAATTCCATGTGCAAAACAATTCCATTTGTTGCATCTGCCGAATCCATGCTGTAATCCTGTTTATTTTATATTTATCGTTTAAAGCTGATTTTTGTTTGGCGTTCCTGCTATTTATGGGCATAGTAATGATATGGCGGATTTTTAGGCTTCTGAAAAATATTGCCGGTTAACAGGCTATATTATTTTACAAACAAATTTATATCGTATACGATATAAATTGAGGTGAGAAAGTATGATGCAAAAATTGGAGCAGCAACTTTGCTTTGAAGTGTATAAAGCAGCAAACCAATTTACCAAACTTTACGCAAAAACATTGCAGCCATTCAGATTGACCTATCCGCAGTACCTTGTACTTTTAGCATTGAGTGATGAAGACAACCAAACGACTTCTTCCCTATGCGGTCGATTAGGGCTTGGAATAGGTACGCTAAACCCCATACTGCAAAAATTAGTGGAGAAAGGCTTGCTGCAAAAGGAACCCTCCAAGAAGGATAAACGGGCGTCCTATTTTTCTCTTACCGAAGCGGCAAAGAATTTACAGCCGTCTATTGAACAGGCAATTATGGAAAAGCTGTTTTGCTTCGATTACCTCCCAAACGAAGGACCTGTATTAAAAGAACGTTTACAACAATTGAACGAGTTTTTAGAAATGATGAATAAGGAGGAAACAGTGTGAACATTTACGACATTCAAGTAACAGCAGACTCCGGAGAGACCTATACGCTCGACCGTTATAAAGGAAAAGCAATGCTGATCGTTAACACAGCAACAAAATGCGGACTTGTTGGCCAATTCGAGGATTTGGAGAAACTTTACCAAAAGTATAAGGATCGTGACTTTGTAGTACTAGGTTTTCCATCCAATCAGTTTAAACAGGAAGTCGGCACTGCCGATCAAGCTTCGCAAGCATGCCGTCTCTCCTACGGTGTGACGTTTCCGATGCATGAAATCGTCAAAGTAAACGGCGAGGATGCCCATCCTTTATTCAAATTGGTGACGGAAGAAACAAAAGGGCTGCTTGGAAAAAGCGTCAAATGGAATTTCACTAAATTCCTCGTGGATAAAGAAGGTAATATTGTTAAGCGTTTCGGCCCAACAGATAAGCCGTCGAAATTCGAAAAAGAAGTAGAAACGTATTTATAAAATAAAGAAGACTGCCGGCAGATTTTTTGTCAGCAGTCCTTTTTATGATTTTTTTCGGATCAGTTTGCAGCAAACTACTTCTGTTTGAAGACCAGTCATTATAAAATCTGATTACCTGTTCTATTTTACTGATAGTTTTTGCTCCCTGAAAACTTCCTGCGCGATGGTCAAGGCATTTTGTACCCGTGGAAAACCGATATACGGTACAAGCTGAAGCAGTGCTTCCACAATTTCCTTCGGTGTCAAACCAGCATGGAGCCCACGTGTAATATGTGTTTTTGTCTGGGGTGCAGCCCCTTGTGTCACAACTGCTGTTATCACAACAAGCGCACGCTTTTTCTTGCCCAGCCCTTCCCTTGAATAAATATCCCCGTAAGCAAATTCAATAATCATTTTACGAAGATCCGGTGCAACGTCTGCCAAAGCATCCGATTCTACCATCTTTTTCAAAGCATCCTCTGTCACATACTCTTTCATCGTTTCCATACCCTTTTTAAAACGTTCCATTTTCATCCCTCCCCCTAAATTCTACCACAGAGGCGGCTGCTGTTCCTCGCTTTGTACGGAAAATCGTACAGTGTAGGGGAGTATATAGCCAACGGTAAAAACAATATAAAGGATTGAATAAATACCCATCAAATAAAACGGTATACCCACAATTGGCATAAGCAGCAGACAGAAAGGCATACCGAGAACCTGAATAAGATACATCCGTTGATTTTTCTTTCTGTCATAGTACATTTTCTTTTTACATGTATTACATCGTGCATCATAAAACATAAAGCCCTTTTTCAGCATTTCCTTGTTTGTTAATTCAGTCTTACAGTGCGGACAATGTGCACGCTCCTCATTTCTCGTAAGCAGGATTTGAATGAATGATGTGTTGGCGAATAAAAAAAGTATAAAGAAACACTGCAAAAATGCATTTGGACTTTCCAACCTTGATGCAATTAGGGCAATTGCAAAACTGATTAAGAGCAGGCTAATAATAATCCAAATAATCCGGTAAGATTTGAAAAATACCAATACTCGGTGGACAAAATTTGAACTTTGCCAGCGCTTTACCTTGAGCAATGAAACGACAGCGAGTGTATAAGCTGACATCATAAGAATTAGTGTAAGGGCCAGCCAAATGATCCCTTCTACTGAACTTCCTTCTCTTGTCGTTTCTATAAGTGACGCCGTCTGCTGGACTGCATGGTCCGGTTGAACGGGCAGCCAGATTGAAAAGAGAGCCAAAGCAACAAAAGCAGGAAGTACCACCCCTACATAGGATTTCTTCTTTTTCTTTCCCGCCTTTACATGATCGATCATCCGTTCTTTTTGGATTTCTGTCAGATGCAGCCGGTCTAATTCCCGTTTCCAATCATCTTGCATCGTCATTTGCCAGCACCTCCCACTTTTGCTCCGGTAATAGTTGTTTTAGCTTTTCCCTTCCTCGCTGCAGCCTAGTTTTCACAGTGGAAACAGGCACTTGGAGGAATTCCGCCACTTCCTTCACCTACAAATCCTCATAATAATAAAGAAGCAGCACTTCGCGATATGTAACGGGCAGCTTTAATACTGCCTGTGTAATCTCCCCGCACTCTTCTTTTTGTACCACACGCGCATCTGCTCCCTTACTCGTCCCTGTTAATTGTTCCAATAAGGAGAACGTGCGGTGTTTCCAGCTGCGAAGGTAGTCATAGCTGCGGTTGACCGTCATTTTCGTCAAATATGTTTTAATGGACGCCCGTTCGTCAAACCGGTGTCTTGTTTGATGAAATTTTAAAAATACATCCTGCACCACTTCTTCTGCTGTCCGCTCGTCCTTTGTATAAATGAAAGCGACGCGGTATAAATAATCGCCATATGTATACATCAGCTGTTCTATATCCATACTGGTGCCTCCTTTCGTACCCTACAGACGGAATAAATGGCAGATAGGACTCAATTTCTATTTACTTTTCTGCATACCATGACATTTCCTAGACCCGCTATACATCTTAAAAAGAGGTGTATGCACAAACGGCCTACACCTCTATTAAACGTATAAAGCTTTTCGTGTCTTTTTGGACAAGCGGCCGGCGGGAAGTGCCCTGCTTTTTCCGCAGGTTCTTTCGTAGAATGGATATTTTTAGAAGGCGCTACAAGTTTATATAGTTCCTTGTCCTTCTAATTTTCTCCTACATATTCCAGGAATGCTGCCACCATCTGCGTTCCTGCATCCGTACCGATCGATTCGGGGTGAAACTGCAGGCCAAACAGCGGGTATGTCTTATGCTGAATCGCCATAATTTCGCCGTCATCACAGGATGTCGCTGTTATATCAAAGTCAGGGTGCAGTGTAGCAGGATCGAGGATCAAGGAATGATACCGCATCACTTCCACTTCTTTTACAAGGTTTTCAAACAACCCCCGTTTTTCATGCGATAGCATACTTGTCTTTCCGTGCATAATCGTCTTCGCCCGGACAATATTGCCGCCAAAAGCCTCCCCGATCGCTTGATGACCAAGACAGATGCCTAATATCGGATATTCGCGATGCAGTTCTTTAATCATTTGAACGATCATTCCTGCTTCACTTGGCGTGCCTGGTCCCGGTGATAGCACAATCGCTTTTGGCTGCATTTGCCTGATTTCCTCAATTGTTAATTCGTCGTTTCGGACGACTTTTACTTCCCGTCCTTGTAAAGCAATTTGGTGATAGAGATTATAAGTGAAGGAATCGTAATTATCGATTAACAGGATCATTTTGACACCTCCAGCAAAGCCCGTGCTTTATTGAGTGTTTCCTCATATTCCGACTCCGGAACTGAATCATGGACAATGCCTGCACCTGCCTGGACATATGCTTTTTTGTCCTTCACTACCATCGTCCGGATGGCAAGTGCCATATCCATATCCCCCGATACAGATAGATAGCCGATAGCACCTGCATAAATGCCCCGCTTTTTCTGCTCCAGTGTATTGATGATTTGCATTGCCCTTATTTTCGGAGCGCCCGAAACCGTCCCTGCCGGCAAGCTCGCTGCCAGTACATCCACGACATGCCGATCATCCCGAAGCTCGCCGGTGACCTCCGAAACAATATGCATCACATACTTATAGCGCTCAATTGCCATATATTTCGATACTTCAACAGAACCGGTTTTTGCTACCCGTCCTACATCATTTCTGCCAAGGTCCACAAGCATTCTATGCTCGGCAATTTCTTTTTCATCAGCTAATAGAGCTGCTGCAATCGCTTCATCCTCTTCTGCCGTTTTCCCTCTCGGCTTCGTACCGGCAATGGGATTTGTCGTTACGAGTCCTTTTCTTACTTTAACAAGGCTTTCCGGTGAAGTGCCAAGCACGGTATACTGCCCGAATTCCATATAAAACATATACGGCGATGGGTTTGTTGTACGAAGTTTCCGGTATAACGCAAACGGATCTCCACTAAATTCCGTTTCAAACGTCTGGGAGAGTACTACTTGAAAAATATCCCCTTTTAAAATATGCTCCTTTACTGCTTCCACCATGCCGATGAATTGCTGTCTTTCCATTGTTGGGCGAAAGGAAACAGCGAGCGGATTTTCCAGCGCTTGTATCTGCGGACGAGAAAGCTGCTCTTCTAGCTGGGCAATTGCTGCCTCCAGCTCTTCTTTTGACCTGCCTGATTGAAATAAATCAATAGCCGCTATCGTAACATGCTGTTCTACATGATCAATGATGATAAATGTATCATAGAAGAATAGATGTACATCCGGCATTTCGTAACAGTCATTTACTATTTCTCCGATACGTTCAAAATGGAAGGCCGTCTCATATCCAAAGTAACCAACCGCTCCTCCGAAAAAAGGAAATGGATAGGCTGTTTCCCGTATTGGTAAACAGTGTTTCAGCTGCTCCATTACCGGCACGGTATATTCAGTCGTTTCTCCTCCCAAACGGAAGGTACAGCTTGATTCCCCTCCTTTTAATTCCGCCATTGGATTTACAGCGATAAAGGAATAACGACTACTTTCCTCATATTTTGCATTTGATTCAAATAAAACTTTGTGCTCTCCCTGCAGCGCATTAAAGATCGATACAGGAGTTAGTGTATCCCCCTGTATCGT
>DEQA01000233.1:1017-7281 GCA_002359075.1 Planococcaceae bacterium UBA3378 | reverse complement strand
TGCGGCACGCCGTATAAAAAGGATGGGCAGGATATCCCGTTCGAAACCTTCCTTGGTTTCAAAGGAGATAAGGTACCGGATATTGATTTGAATTTCTCCGGTGAGTACCAGCCGCAAGCCCATAACTATACAAAAGTATTATTCGGGGAAGATTATGTATATCGTGCAGGAACAATCGGTACGGTGGCTGAAAAGACGGCATACGGCTATGTGAAAGGATATGCGAATGATCATAACCTCACATTCCGGAACGCAGAGGTAGATCGCCTTGTGCAAGGCTGTACAGGTGTAAAACGGACAACAGGCCAGCACCCCGGGGGGATTATCGTAGTACCTGATTACATGGACATCTACGACTTTTCCCCTGTACAATACCCGGCTGACGCCCAGGACGCAGACTGGAAGACAACACACTTTGACTTCCACTCGATCCATGATAATATTTTGAAACTTGATATTCTGGGACACGATGATCCGACCGTCATTCGTATGCTGCAGGATTTATCAGGCATTGATCCGAAGACAATCCCGACAGATGATCCGGAAGTAATGAAAATCTTCTCGACGACAGAGTCGCTTGGTGTCACAGAGGAGCAGATTGGTACAAAAACAGGGACGCTCGGTATTCCGGAGTTTGGTACAAAATTTGTTCGTCAGATGCTGGAGAGCACAAAGCCGACAACATTTAGTGAGCTTGTGCAGATCTCAGGTTTATCGCATGGTACGGATGTATGGCTGGGTAACGCGCAGGAGCTTATTCAAAATGGGACATGTGTGCTGTCGGAAGTAATCGGCTGCCGGGATGACATTATGGTTTATTTAATTTATCAGGGTCTTGAGCCGTCGTTCGCCTTCAAAATTATGGAGTCTGTACGTAAAGGGAAAGGCCTGACAGATGAAATGGAAGCTGAGATGCGCGATAAAAAAGTGCCCGAGTGGTATATCGATTCCTGTAAAAAAATCAAATACATGTTCCCGAAAGCCCATGCAGCTGCCTATGTATTAATGGCAGTGCGGATTGCCTGGTTTAAAGTGCATTATCCAATTCTGTACTATGCAGCTTACTTTACTGTTCGTGCAGATGACTTTGATTTAATTGCCATGACACAAGGTTCAGCGATGATTCGCCAAAAAATCGATGAAATTGCTATTAAAGGTCTTGATGCATCGACAAAGGAGAAAAACCTGATGACCGTGCTTGAACTCGCACTGGAAATGTGTGAGCGCGGCATGAACTTCCAAAAGGTTGACTTATACCGCTCGCAGGCAAGTGAGTTTATCATTGAAGGCAACACACTCATCCCTCCGTTTGATGCCATTCCTGGTTTGGGAACAAACGTAGCGAAGCAGATTGTTGCTGCCCGAGAGCAAGGGGAGTTCCTATCGAAGGAAGACTTGCAGCGCCGTGGACGTGTATCCAAAACATTGATCGATTATATGGATCAGCTTGGCTGTCTAGAAGGTATGCCGGATGCCAACCAACTATCCTTGTTCTAAGCAAGAACAATTTTTAACAATTATATTCAACATAATTGTGAACGGATTGGATGATTTATTGGAAGCTTTCATTTTTTTGAAGGTTGGCAGGAAAGCAGCATATGCTAAAAGAAGTTGAAACATGTTCATTTGCATTATGAAATAAGGTATGCTATCCTAAAAGTAACAATTTGTTGATAGGTACACAGCAAAAGAGTGGGTTTCTCCCGCTCTTTTCTGTTGTCTGAGCCTGGAAACAGACTTTTCGATGACAAACAACAGCTGTTGAAACAAAAATTTCACCACATGCTGATGGAATTTGTGTTTTAGTAGAGAGCAAATTTTGTTCCCTGCAAGCAAGGACCTCATCTCGCCTTATGCAGGGCGGGATGTGTCTTTCTAATTACGAGAAAATGATGGCGTAAGGAGGATACGATGAGCAAAGTTACGTCAATAATCGAAGAATTGGTAACGCCCATTACAACAGAGTTAAACTTGGAGCTTGTGGATATCGAGTTCGTTAAGGAAGGCCGCAACTGGTTTCTTCGTGTGTATGTCGATACACCGGAAGGCGGAATTGACATTGACCAATGCGCACAAGTGAGTGAACGA
The DNA here is from genome assembly GCA_002359075.1 of Planococcaceae bacterium UBA3378. Lineage (GTDB taxonomy): Bacteria > Bacillota > Bacilli > Bacillales_A > Planococcaceae > Lysinibacillus_B. The sequence continues at coordinate 5,193 of DEQA01000233.1, read as the reverse complement.
TTAAGCCTGATATTGGATGAAAAAGATCCGATTGAGCAAAACTACTATTTAGAAGTGTCGTCACCTGGAGCTGAACGTCCGATTAAAAAGGAAACAGACTTTGAAAAAGCTGTAGGCAAATACATCTATGTAAAAACATATGAGCCAGTTAAAGACATGAAAGAATTCCAAGGATACTTAACCGCATATAATGAAGAAGGCTTATCCATGGAAATCCGAATTAAAACACGCAAAGTGAATGTACAAATTGAAAAAGAAAAAGTCGCGCAGGCAAGATACGCCATCGACTTTTCAGATAAGCAAATTTAGGAGTGAAAACAAAAATGAATAGTGATTTACTAGATGCTTTTACGGCACTGGAACAGCAAAAGGGCATTTCGAGAGAGGTATTGATCGAGGCGATTGAAGCCGCATTGGTAACTGCCTATAAGCGCAATTTCAACCAGGCACAAAATGTGCGGGTTGACTTGAATTTAGATACAGGTTCTATGGTTGTTTATTCTCGTAAAAATGTTGTAGAGGAAGTAGAGGACGATCGTCTTGAGATTTCATTGGAAGATGCACAAGCAATCAATCCAGCTTATGAAATAGGCGACGTTGTAGAGCAGGAAGTAACACCTCGCAACTTTGGCCGTATTGCAGCTCAAACAGCAAAACAGGTTGTGACGCAGCGTGTTCGTGAAGCAGAGCGTGGCCGTATCTATGAAGAGTATGTTGATTCAGTTGATGATATCGTAGTGGGTACAATCGAACGTCAGGATCAACGTAACATCTACCTGTCACTTGGGAAGGTGGAAGCCGCGTTACCGCTAAATGAACAAATTCAAGGGGAACAATACAAACCACAGGCACATATCCGCGTTTATATCACGAAAGTGGAACGTACAACGAAAGGTCCTCAAATTATCGTTTCCCGTACACATCCTGGATTATTACGCCGCTTATTTGAAAAAGAAGTACCGGAAATTTTTGATGGTACAGTGGAAATTAAGTCGATTGCCCGTGAAGCCGGCGACCGCTCAAAAATCTCGGTATATGCCCATAATGAAGAGGTAGATCCGGTTGGTTCATGTGTTGGTGCAAAAGGTGCCCGTGTCCAAACGATCGTTAACGAGCTGAATGGCGAAAAAATCGATATCGTTGAGTGGTCTGAAGATCCTGTTGTATTCGTAGCAAATGCTTTAAGCCCGTCCAAAGTATTGGATGTGCAGGTAAATGAAGAGGAAAAATCAACAACGGTTGTCGTGCCGGATTACCAGCTGTCGCTTGCCATTGGTAAACGCGGCCAAAATGCTCGTCTTGCAGCCAAATTAACAGGTTGGAAAATTGATATTAAAAGTGAGACAGATGCCCGTGAGTTAGGCATTTATCCTAGCGAAACAAGTACGTTTGTTCCACAAATGGATGAAGAGGAAATCGAGTACGATTTATACGCCGACGACGAAGAATAATCGGGTAAACAGTTTTTTGTGCCTTTTCAGTTGTCTTGGAACAATCCGCTCTTCAAGTTGTATCAAGAAGGTGGCGCAGGGGTTTCTGCGTTAAAAACTGACAGGCATATTGTATATTGTTACTGTAGAGAGGTGAATTCTGATGTCGACAAATAAGAAGATTCCATTACGCAAATGTGTAGCCACAGGAGAAATGCTTCCTAAAAAAGCGATGATCCGTATTGTCCGTTCAAAGGAGGGTGACGTGTCTGTCGATCCAACGGGCAAGAAATCCGGCCGCGGTGCCTACGTCTCTAAATCAGAAGAAGCAGTTGAATTAGCGCGTAAGAAACAAATTTTAGAACGTCAATTAGAGGCGAGCATTCCAGATGAGGTATATGAAGAATTACTCCACCTGATTCGCAGGGAGTCGATTCTATGACCAATCAAGCTGTACTGCAATTGCTGGGATTGGCAGCAAGGGCACGTAAAGTGGTTTCTGGAGAAGAGCTAGTCATAAAAGAAATTCGACATGGCAATGCAAAAATTGTGTTGCTTGCATCCGATGCTTCCGCGAATACTAGCAAAAAATTGACAGACAAATGTAAGTATTACAACGTTGAGTTGCATGTACTCGGGAATCGGTATGATCTCGGACATGCCACAGGGAAAGAAGCCCGTGTCGCGCTAGCTATTACAGACAGTGGGTTTGCGAAGAAAATGTCTAGTCTACTCAACGAAAAATAATCGGGGGTGAGCAGATGAGCAAAATTAGAGTTCATGAATATGCGAAAAAGGTAAATAAAACGAGTAAAGAAGTAATTGAACAGTTAAGCAAGCTGAATATGCCGGTGAAAAATCATATGGCTGTTCTAGAGGGTGATACTGTTTCAAAACTTGATTCTGTCTTTAAGCAGAAAGCAGAACCGAAAGCAGCAACTCCTTCTAAAGCACCTGCAAATGCACAAGCAAAAGAGCAGGGTAAAAAGCAAGAAATGCGACCACAAGCGTCAAACCAACAACGAAAAGCAGGTAATGCTTCTCAGACAAATCAACCATCGTCTTCGGGCGAAAAAAAGAATAAAGGTAGCCAAAATAGAAATATGACACAAAACAACAATAATAACCGCCCAGGCGGAAACAACAATAATAACAATCGTAACAATAATAATAGAGGTGGCCAACAACGCCGCAAACCAGGTATCCACGGTGGGAAACGCCGTACGCATAAGCCACAGCAGCCGGTGCAAATGGTACAAAAGCCATTACCGGAAAAAATTACTTTCTATGAAAGTTTATCCGTTGCAGAGCTTGCAAAAAAACTTCACCGTGAGCCTTCAGAAATCATCAAAAAATTGTTCATGCTTGGTGTGATGGCAACAATCAACCAAGAGTTGGATAAAGATGCTATTGAGTTAATCTGTGCTGACTACGGGGTAGAGGTAGAAGAAGAAGTACGTGTGGATATTACAGACCTTGAAACACACTTCGAACAGGCGGAAGTAAATGAAAATGAACTGGAAGAGCGTCCACCGGTTGTTACAATCATGGGGCACGTTGACCATGGTAAAACAACATTGCTTGATTCCATCCGTAACACGAAAGTAACGGCTGGCGAGGCAGGCGGTATTACACAGCATATCGGTGCCTACCAAGTAGAGGTAAACGGTAAAAAGATTTCCTTCCTTGATACACCGGGGCATGCTGCGTTTACAACGATGCGTGCACGCGGTGCGAAAGTAACAGACATGGCGATTATCGTAGTAGCTGCTGATGACGGTGTAATGCCGCAAACAGTTGAAGCGATCAACCATGCGAAAGCTGCGGAAGTACCGATTATCGTAGCAGTCAACAAAATGGATAAACCGTCTGCAAATCCGGACCGGGTGATGCAGGAATTAACAGAGCACGGTCTTGTTCCTGAGGATTGGGGCGGCGATACAATCTTCGTGCCGATTTCAGCATTGAAAGGTGAAGGAATCGAACAGCTTTTAGAAATGATTTTATTAGTTTCTGAAGTAGGAGAGCTAAAAGCAAATCCTAACCGTTCTGCACTTGGTACAGTAATTGAGGCTCAATTGGATAAAGGCCGCGGTTCTGTGGCAACCTTATTAGTACAGGACGGCACATTACGCGTTGGTGATCCAATCGTAGTAGGCCATGCTTACGGACGTGTCCGTGCCATGGTTAATGATATGGGCCGCCGCGTAAAAGAAGCCGGTCCGTCAACACCGGTAGAAATTACAGGTCTAAACGATGTACCGCAAGCTGGTGACCGCTTCGTTGTATTTGAAGATGAGAAAACAGCACGTTCAGTTGGGGAATCCCGTGCGATGACAGCTATTCAGGCACAGCGTTCTGAAAAGCAGCGCGTAACGCTTGATAACTTATTCGAGCAAATGAGCCAAGGCGATGTAAAAGAATTAAACTTAATCGTAAAAGCTGACGTACAAGGTACAGTGGAAGCAATGGCTGCATCTTTAATGAAAATTGATGTAGAAGGCGTTAATGTAAAAATCATCCATACAGGCGCAGGTGCCATTACAGAATCTGATATTTCCCTTGCGGCTGCATCAAATGCGATTGTCATTGGTTTCAACGTCCGTCCGGATACAAACGCAAAACGTGCTGCGGAAGCAGAAGGCGTAGATATTCGTCTACACCGGATCATCTACAAAGTAATCGAAGAGATTGAAGCGGCGATGAAAGGTATGCTTGATCCAGAGTATGAAGAAAAAATCGTCGG
>DEQA01000233.1:0-941 GCA_002359075.1 Planococcaceae bacterium UBA3378 | reverse complement strand
GAAGGAAAAATGGTCCGTGACGCCGGTGTCCGTGTCATCCGTGAAGGCATCGTGGTATTTGAAGGAGAGCTTGATTCCTTAAAACGCTTCAAAGATGACGCAAAAGAAGTAGCAAAAGGGTATGAATGTGGTATAACGATCAAAAATTACAACGACATTAAAGAAGGCGACGTAATTGAAGCCTTCGTAATGGAAGAAATTAAACGCGCCTAATGATCGTCTATGCGGAAATTGAATTCATCATTCAAACTGCCCATTCGTTAAAAGAAAAGCGCGCCGTTTTACAGCGGATGATTACACGCACAAAGCAGAAATTTAATGTGTCCGTTGCGGAAATTGACCATCAGGATGTATGGCAGCGTACACGCCTTGCAGTTGTGACCGTCTCTTCTTCGAAAGAGGCGGCTGACCGTGAGATGAACCATGCCATACACTACCTGCAGTCAAATCCGGAATGGGAAATGCTTGATATATGGCGTGAATATTTATAACAACAGCTTTTATACGTACAAGTATAAAGCGATATCGAATGTTTAATAAAAGGTGGTGACATGTATGTCTCTACGTTCTAATCGGGTAGCTGAACAAATGAAGAAAGAAATCGGCGAAATTATTACTCGTAAAATTAAAGACCCCCGTGTAGGTTTTGTAACGGTAACAGATGTGGATGTAACAGGTGACCTGCAGCAGGCAACGGTGTATATCACATCTTTAGGAAGCGAACGTGAGCGTGCAGAAACGCTGAAAGCATTGGAAAAAGCATCTGGCTTTATCCGATCGGAAATCGGTTCTCGCATCCGTTTACGTCGCACACCGGAAATTTCTTTTGAATTCGATGCTTCCGTTGAATACGGAAATAAAATTGATGAACTGCTTCGCTCTTTACATGAGGAGAAGTAAGAAAAAACCCGCCGCAATTTGCTGCGGGTTTTCTTGTAGGG
>DEQA01000252.1:272-3820 GCA_002359075.1 Planococcaceae bacterium UBA3378 | reverse complement strand
AGTTAGGTTATTCAATTCGAGCGCTTGCTAAACAACTGAGTCGTCACCCCTCAACCATTTCAGGTGAAGTAAAACGTCATGTGAATTGCACAGTCGAAGAAGCTCAAGGCCGTTATAAAGCCAATAAAGGGAACTGTGGTACAAAATCAAAGTTGACCCCTGAATTAAAAGAAGCTGTTCAAGAAAAGTTGGATGAAACTTGGTCACCTGAACAGATTATTGGCCGTTTGTATCAAGGGAAGCTGAGTTACAAAAGCATTTACCGTTGGATTTATAACGGTTTACTAGAGGTGCCTGTGACCGTTCTCCGTCAAAAAGGAAAGCGTCAGAAACCGCGTGAAACAAGAGGTCGGTTCAATATTGGTACCCCTATTTCAAAGCGTCCAAAAGACGTTCGGAAGCGTGAGATATTTGGGCATTGGGAGCTTGATACGGTTGTTTCTGGCCGTGAACAAGCAAAAGGTTGTGTAGCTACATTCATTGAGCGTAAAACACGCTGGTATATAGGGATTTTAATTCCAGACCGTTCTGCCTTGTCTATGGAAACAGCTGTTAAATTGTTACATCAACAATTGCCCAAAGGGGCAATCAAAACAACCACGACCGATCGTGGAAATGAATGTAGCTGTTATACAGTCCTCGAGAAAGAATTAAACATTCAGGTCTATTTTGCAGATGCCTATTCTTCTTGGCAGCGTGGCAGCAACGAAAACGGAAACGGCTTACTAAGGGAGTTCTTCCTAAAGAAAACGAATTTTGATCATGTGATCTCAATTGAGATGAAACAAGCACTCCATCTCATTAACAATCGACCAAGGAAGTGCCTTGGCTGGAAAACTGCGTACGAGGCGTTTGAAGAAGAACTGTTACGCTTAATTTGACAAACTATCCTATAAGAGTAGTAGATTAAGTGCAAAGTACCTCTAATTAGTGAGATGAGACGAAATATTGCAAGAAGTGAGTGAAGTAGGTCTGCCAGAGAGTAATCTCTGACAGACTTTTTCTTTTGTTCAACTACTCTAACTAAATAATAATTATTAAATGGGACTCAATACAATGTTAATTATAGAAAAAGTTCACTACTGCTTTCTAGCAGGTACTTGTCTTACTTGAGCCGGTCGATGCCTGTCATATTGTAGAGGAATTCCTAGAGACGAAAGTCGAAGAAGGACACACAGAAAAAGCGCCACGATTGCCGCAACCCTGACAGACGAAGGGGGATGACACTGTAGAAGCGCTTCACACATTCGACAGTACCCAAACAAACCAGCTCATCCCGATTGAATCAAGCATCCAGTCGATGAAGGAATGGATACAAAACATCGAAGGCCTCTTTCAAGAAGGACTGACAGATGTCAACTTCCCGACCGATAAGTGGTCGAGTATCACCGGCAACAGTGCGATTGCGATGAGCCTATCCGCTATGGGAGTGGAGAACGGAATTGACTCGCAGGAGGTACTCGCATGCGAGCGCCCGGTCGAGACAGATGTGAAGGAAGATAGGGCATGGTATAAGGTTGTAGGTGATGTCATTGTAGGCATTGCCGAGGGGGGGCCAAGGCTATCGCGGACATTTTTACAGGCCTGTTTGATCTTCTGAAAAACCTGTTCACCGATCCTCTCGGTTTCTTCGGCGGCATTATGACCGCGATCCTGAACCCGATCGACACAGGCAAACAGATGTGGGGAGCGGTAGAAGCGGCATGGGAACGTGATGTTATTAACGGCGATGCCCGCAGCCGCGCGGAGTTCTTCTCCTATGGAGTCGTCTCGGTTATTGGGGTAAAGGGCCTCGATAAGCTAGGTAAGGCAGGGAAACTCGGCAATGCCGCATCCAAGGCCAATAACGCGCTTCCTTACAATGCGATGAAGACTGACAAGCTAAAGGAAACCCTCAAGTCGAACGTTTACTCCACAGTCCAGCAGAAAACCCAGCAGGCAGCAGACTTCTGGAAAAGCAACTTCAGTAAAGAAGCGATTAATAAGACGATCGAGGCTGCGAAAAATTCAGCAGTTATCACCAAAGCCAAGAATACCCTTAATCCAGCCAACATCAAGGCAGCAACTGCTAAAACGTATGAAGTCGTGGTGAAGACGCCGATTGCCAAAACGCAGGTGGCATTGAAGGCGAAGAAAGAACAACTGCTTGATATGCCTTTACCTAACTTTGGATTAGCCTCTGTTCCTCTTGGTCCTACAATGAACATGACCGTGCGGGAAGGAATAGAAGCCGCGAAGGACACGGTGGTGCAGATTGTTGGAGGTAAGGATGGTGGAGGAGAGCGGAATAAGGATGCGGATAATCTAAAATTTAAAGATAGTTATTATGTTGAACATACAACAGGTCCAGTTGAAAAGTTTACTGAACGTAATGGTCTTAGTGGTGGACATAATTATGAAGAGTTTAAAAATTATTTTAATAGTAATTCTAACAAATATGAGTTGGAAGCAGTTGTTAAAAAGGAACATCCAGATATAGATGGGATTTTTGATATAGAATATAAAGTAAAATATGAAAAAATGGATTACACAGGGAAAAATGGAACAGGCGAATATAAAGTAATACCTAACGGAGAGAAAGTATATAAAAAGACAGTATATGAACCAACGATTATTTCAAATGAGGAGATAATAGAGTTAAGCAAAAAGGCAATGGAAGAAGGTCTATACAATAAAAGAGAAATTCCTCTCTTAAAACAAAAAAAGATAAAAATACTAGGACAAACAGAATTGAATGGAAAGGAATTGAAATTTGAAGGTATTATGAATTCAGAAACTGGAGAAATAGAGAATGCTTATCCAGTATTAGATTGGGTGGATTAATATGAATGTATATGAAGAATTTATTGAGGTAATGAAACAGAATGCTTTGAATAAAGAGGCAGTTATTGATGTTTTGAATATATATGTAAATGGACGTAATTTTTTATCACACTTAGAGGATTTTAAAAATAAAGAGGGTGAGCGTCGGGAATATAATGGGATAATTTATTCAGATGAATATGAAAAAGATGATGAAGAATATTTTGGACAAAATAAAGTGTTATTTTATTCAGGAGACGGTGAAGATGACTATGATATTGTGAATTATGCGGAATTATACGAGTATTTAAAAGCTGCATGTGAATTTTATATAGGAAAAAACCCTGAAAGGAAAGGGGTTATTGAAAAGTTTTTATTAGAAATTAAAGGGGAATATAATATTTAACAAGTAAAGGAACTTCTGAATAAAAGTAGCACTTACTGTAATTTTTAGGATAATAAGGAAACGCTTCTTAAGTAATCAGGTGTGCAGTAATCCAGAAGGTTGAGCATAACTATGTTGTTAGGCATGAGTTCTATATGATACTGGGCTCATGCTTTTTAATTTACCTTAATTCTTTTGGGAGAAGGAGTATTAGAATGTGAACACTAAACTGGACAAAAATTATAGGGGCTGTTGCTTGAATTCTACAGGTGTTAAATAACCCAGTGTTCTATGTATTCGAATGTTATTGAACCAATGAACATAATCACCAAGGCCAGGAACGTTCTCGATCCAGCCAACA
>DEQA01000252.1:0-238 GCA_002359075.1 Planococcaceae bacterium UBA3378 | reverse complement strand
GCAGCCGCTGCTAAAACGTATGAAGACGTGGTGAAGACGCCGATTGCGAAGACACAGGCAGCATTGAAGGAGATGGGAGAGCAAACAGCGCGTCTCCTTGGATTAAATAATGGTCCGGTGCCGGTAGGAGCGTCAGGTCATTCCGGCTGGCGTATTGAGGTGGAGAATGTAGATGGAAATCCGACCTTCCAGCAGATTGTAGAGAATAGAGATGTATCAAATCCTACAGGTGTATGTA
>DEQA01000249.1:2444-3090 GCA_002359075.1 Planococcaceae bacterium UBA3378 | reverse complement strand
TAATTGCTGAATATGTAGATGTGTTAGATCAAAAGTCGAAAAGACTTAAGCTGTTAACGGATGATTTATTTGAAGCAGCTAAAGCGTCAAGCGGAAGTATGCCTGTTCAGTTAGAACAAATTGATATCGTATCATTACTAACGCAAGGTATAGGAGAAATGGGTGAAAAAATTGAAGCGTCGGCATTAGATTTTAAGTTGGCTTATCCAGCTGAAAAGGTGTATGTGAAAGCGGATGGAAAACTCTTATGGCGCTCCGTCGAAAACCTCTTCTCGAATATTTTTAAATACGCACAGCCTGCATCAAGGGTTTATATTGATGTAACAGATTTAGGGAATGAAATACTCGTGACTTTTAAAAATATTTCAGCCTATGAATTAAATATTTCGGCTGAAGAGCTAATGGAACGCTTTAAGCGGGGAGATGAATCTAGATCAAGTCAAGGCAGTGGATTAGGGTTATCGATTGCTGAAAGCCTTATTAATATCCAGAACGGAAAGTTCTTTGTTCAAGTAGACGGCGATTTATTTAAAGCGATGATTTATCTGCCGAAATATCTGAATGAATAAACCAGCAAAAAATAGTCTATATGTGCTTATAGCGATTCACTGATGGCTAGAAACAAAAAAATCTGCTTTCCTACTAA
>DEQA01000249.1:0-2348 GCA_002359075.1 Planococcaceae bacterium UBA3378 | reverse complement strand
CCATGTTCTTCAGCATATTTCCGGAAGTTTTCAAGATCCTGCATGCCAGTTGATGTACCGTTCATCGCCTGTTCGGCACGTTCGAGCAGCACATGATGGAGTTTCGGATGATAGCCGAAGTAATCAGCTATTTGGATATCGACCAATGGATACATGGATTGATAGCTTTTTCGCATGTTATGCATACGCTCCATCAAAATGCCGGTAAACAGGAAGTACGGGAGCATAATAATTTTCTTGGCACCAAGTCTTACACACCGTTCAATCCCTTCTTCCACACTTGGGGTTGTAACACCCATAAAGGCACTTTCAACCCACCGCACATCAAGTTTTTCCCAAAGCAGCCGTGAGATTTTATAAAAATCCCCATTTGCCTCAGGATCACTGCCTCCCCTTGCAATAAGGAGAATGGCTGTATCTTCATGCTTTGCTGCAGGATCGAGCCCTACTTCTGCCAAGCGTGTTTTAAGAATTTCAAACACTTCATCATGAATCCCGATTGTTTGTCCGTATGTAAAGGTAACATCGGGGAAATGTTCCTTTGCATGTTCAATCTCTGCTGGAATGTGCATTTTAGAATGCCCTGCATGGAGTAGGATGATGGGGATGACATGGATCTCCTCAGCCCCCTTTTCAACACAAAGCTCGATCCCCTCTTCAATATTCGGTGAGGCAAACTCCAAAAAGCATGTCTCGACCATAATGGCCGGATCGACCAAGTAGCTTGTACGCTCGACAAAATGTCTTACTTCTTCATTACCTGCTTCCAGCTTACTGCCGTGACCAACAAATAATACCGCTTTTTTCATCCCTTGTTGAGTCCCCCTTTTCTTTCGTTTCTTTAATTTTGAAATTCCTTTTGTATACGTCGGAGCCGCTTCCGACAGACCATTTTCCGTCATGCTGTAAATAATGTGGGCATCATCCACTTCGTCGTTCACAATATCACGGCCGACCTGCTCTTCCGGGACGCTGTACCATTTCCCCTCCGGATAAGAAATAACAACACATTTATCCCGGCACCGGCCGTTGCATCTTGTACGGGATGTATGGATGGATTCATCGAGCTGCTTTTTAGCAATTTCATCCCTTATTGCAAGCGTTATTTCTTCCGCCCCTGCCCCCATACACGTGCTTCCGTTACAAATAAGCAGATGCTTTTGCATTCCTTGCAAATTCCATGTCGTCATACGCTTCCTCCTCTACCTATGCTTTTGTTCTTCCTGTCGCCATACTTCCTCTAACCACTCAGACAGCTGGGGATGGCGTTTAATATATGCAGCAAACGTTTCATTCTCGCGTGATTCTGCGGAATAACGATCAATCAACTTTTTCACCAATGTGATAACGAACATTTCAGGGACTTTTCTGATCAATAGTTTCCCCGGCTTAGCGTGCCGCCCCATTTGTACAGCTCCTGCCAATAGATCCACATGCCCATCATGATAAATCAGCGCTATATCGTCAAAAACGGCGTTATAGCAGGCTGAGGCACAGGCATTAAAGCCGATGCGCAGTCTCTTTTTAGCGGGCATTCCTTCAATCTTCTGCAGCATTTCCTTCAATAAAGGCAGTGCCTCCAGACGCTCTCCATCACAAAAGTCACAGCATTTCAGTACAGCACAGGCGCCTTTAGGGACAACATACAGACCGGCTTTTGTCAGCTGTTCAACCGCGTCTTCTATTTCTTCCTGCGGGATCGTAACAAGCAGTGTATGGCTTGCAGAATATTTTACCGCCCCGTTTTTCGCTGCTTGTGCCAGCACTACAAGCTGCTCGCTTGTAAAATGCTTATTGACGATCCCGGGGGCTATGCTCAAATATGCATAATCCCCCTGATTATTTAAGGTGGCATACGTGTTTTCTGGCATCGGCATTGTAGCCGCCTGCTGTAGGTTTTTTTGCAGCAACTCTTTAAGCTCCATTAGAAGCTCCCCGGGTAAAAGCCTTTTGCTAAAATTTCAAGTGCTTCTGCAACCCGTACTCCCTCTGAAGCTGCAGATAGCGGCAGGATGACAAAGCGCTCATTTTGGACAGCAGGTGTTGTTTTTAACGCCGGGTCAGCCTTTAAGAAGTTGATTTTTTCCTCAGCTGTTGTGGAGCCGTAATCGATTACGACAATCACTTCCGGTGCACGCTCTACTGCATCCTCTTTAGAAACGGTTGTCCAGTTTCCTTCCACATCTCCGAAAATATTGACACCGCCTGCCATCGTCACAAGCTCATTCATAAAGTTTTGTGCAGCAGTAAACACTTCTGTATCCCCGCTGTCAAATACCAAAACAGGCAGCTCTTCCTTTACTTCAGGCAGCTGGGAGGTAATCTTTTCAATATCATTCGTCATTTGA
>DEQA01000321.1 GCA_002359075.1 Planococcaceae bacterium UBA3378 | reverse complement strand
CAGCCGCAGGAGATCATCTTTAAATAATAATTGATGTTCCTTACTCATTGGTTGAACGAGTTCAAGCAGGCACCAGTATTTCCAGATAGAATCGGTGCCTTTTAAAATTTCCTTTATATGCGGCACAGTTTCTATGGGATAGGCACGCAACAGCTCTACTATTTTAGGAGCAATCGGCCAATTCATATCCTGAATCCAGACAAGCAGCTCCGGAAGTATTGGAATGATTTCCTTTCTTGTGGACAGCTGGAGGCGGAGTACGGCTAGTTCATCGAATTTATGTCTTGGAATCATGATTTAACTCCTTTTTAGATGTAGTATACCAAAATGCGGTGCTTGAGGAAGGAGATCATCTAATAGTTAATTCTTAAAATGACAGAAAGTTTTATATAGTTAAAAAATAAAAAGAGAAAGGTTTGCTTTTTAAAAAGGCAAAATAGGGCGAATGGATACAACACTACTCAAGGTTTTTATTGCGGCGGCGGAAACAGAAAATTTCCGGGAGGCGGCAGAGCGGTTAATGATGACGCAGCCTTCTGTTACAAAAGCTATTCAAAAACTGGAGGCGCAATTGAACATGCCTTTGTTCAACCGTTCTCAGCAGAGGGTGCAGCTGCATGCAAACGGTCACTTCTTTTTACCGCGTGCCAAACAGATACTTGCGGTGGAGCAGCAGATGCTAGAGGAGCTGAAAGCATTTCAATTTGGGGTCACAGAAAAAATCATCCTGGGCGTTGCGCCGCAAATTGCCAATTCGACGCTGCCTTATATGATCAAGCGCTTTAGTGAGCGATATCCGAATATCAGCGTGCAAATTGAACTTCTTGCTTCCAATGAAATCGGTGAGGCAGTGTTCCGGCAGCAGGTGGATATCGGTCTGTCAAAAATCGAATCAACGAGGGAGCTCCTTACCACAACAATTGCCGAGGAGCCGATTGCGCTTGTGATCTGTGCTGAGTGGGCAGACGAAAAACCGGAAACAATCATGAAGAAATCTACCATCTACACCCATGCATACTCGCCGTATTGGGAACGGATCGAGCGGGAGCTGCCGGCTGATGCACGTATTGAACGGCTCAACCAGACAGAGATCATTAAAACATTTGTGAAAGAGGGGCTGGGAATTGCTTTCCTGCCAAAGAGCTTGGTTCACGCGGATATACAAAATGGCACACTCGCGGCAATGGAGCTTCCATTTCTGCAGGACATACAGTCAGCCACTTACTTACATACAAAATACCATCAAGAGAGCTTTACTCATTTTACCGAAGTATGCAGGTCGATTTATAAAGAAAATAAATGAGCATGCCGTTTCCGACTAACGGGTTCGCTTAATGGGGAGAAGCGGGTTAAAAGCAATGTACACAAGAAAAGGTTTTTGTGCAATTCAGAATATTTAATTATAATGGTATATATGTACAAAAATGGAGGGTTCGATGAAAAAAATCATTTGGATAGCAATTAGTGTCGTTTTGATTGTAATTGCCATAATAGTAGTAACCTATGAAAAACCAGAAGAACGCACTTATGGAGAAGTTGTTGAACGGCTTTATGACGGTGAAGAAAAGGTAACGAAACTTTTAATTGAAACGGATACGAAAACGATTGAGGTTACAGATATGGCAATTATAAATGAACTGCTATACGAACATTCTGACATGGAGTTAGTTGAAACAACTGACCTTCCGTACATAGACTATAAAATAAATGCTTATGTTGGTTCCTCTGAATATAAGGAATTTTATGTCGCTGTGGATGTTAAATATAAAATCATTTACACGAATTCAACTAACGGTGGCGGGACGCTAAATAAAGTTGTAGGTACAAATGAGTTAATCGAAACATTGAAGTCATTGGAATAAGAAAAAAACTAATAGACATTCAGCTTAGTAGTAATTGATATGTTAATTTTGATGCTGAATTAACCGAAGTGCTGATATCACAACGAAAATAGGGACACCAATTCATGCGTGAATTGTGTCCCTACATATGCTGTTATTTAATGTTTTCACCCCAATATCCGAACCCGTTAGTTTCCGACATGCTCGTTTTTTATTTTACCGCCACAAAGCGCAGCCGCCAGTAATCGGCAACCCACACACCATTCTTATAAAGTACCGGACGCAAGAAATTTTCGCACTCACTGAATAATTCGGCCATTTCCTTTTCCGGTACATGAGCAAGCAGGCTGCCGCTGAACATATGTAACCAGTTTTTGAGCCCGTCTTCACCAACAAGCGGTGTCGGTCTTTCGTAATGTTCGATTGCCGCTACATAAAAGCCGGCCAACTCGAGGTGACTAGTTATTTCCTCAGCGGTAGGGAACACCCACGGAAACTGCTCCGGTCGGTACTGAATACCAAGCCTTTCAGACCCTTCCTGAATCGCATTGACAATGGACTGGATATTCCCGGCCCCGCCAAGCTCAGCAACGAATCGGCCCCCGGGGCGAAGGGCGTCATAGCAGTTCTGCACAACACGTCGCTGATTTTCCATCCAGTGAATCGCCGCATTCGAAAAGACCGCATCAAACGGAGTGGAAAAGTCACCGAAGCTTTCTCCATCCGCTACGAAAAATGTGCAGTGGGGATATTTCTCTTTTGCCCTTTCAATCATCGATTCCGCCGCATCAATCCCGACAACGGCTGCGCCAAATTTGCTAATATCGTTTGCCAAATCCCCTGTACCACAGCCTACATCCAAAATCCGCTCGCCAGGCTTCGGAGCCAGCACCTCTACCAAACTACCCCCGAAATTTGAAACAAACTGATGCTTGTCGTCATACAGCTTTGCGTTCCACTGAGTCATCGTATCATCTCCCTTTGTACTGTTATTAGCATAGCAAGGAAGGTGATATTGTTCTAATAATGATTTAGGCGGGAGTTGATAACAGCTGGGAATTAAAGTGTTGACTCTATTGGGTAAAAGGGGAATTCAGGAATAGTAACGGGTCCGATTGATGGCGAGAAAACATTAAATAGCAGCATATTTAGCAGCGACCACAAACGTTTTTTTATTTGACACTTACAGTTAAATAATCAATACGTAGCATTATATTAAAGGAATATTTTGGTATAATAAGAAGCTAGGCAGACATTGTAAAAAAATGTATACATAATTGTTGCCCATGTTTTTTACTAAAGGGGGAAATTAATTTGTCAAGAATCGCGATCATCTCGGATATCCATGGTAATTTAACTGCATTGGAATCGGTATTAAAGGATATTGAAAAACGTGGTGTGGATCAGATATTTTGTTTGGGAGATTTGGTTGGGAAGGGTCCACGTGGTTCAGAATGTATCCAACTTGTTAGAAAGCATTGTGATAAAGTCATTTTTGGGAATTGGGATGTGTTTATCCGAGAGGAGACAGATGATATCTATATTAAGTGGTTTCAAAATCACCTAACAGATGAAGATTTTAACTACTTGGCCAACTTACCTTTTCACATTGAATTTGAGTTGAATGGGAAGTTGATTCGTTGTTTTCATGCATCACCTCGAAGTGCTTTTGAGAGGATTTCACCTACATATCATCCGCTAGAAAAGTGTTTGTCTCTTTTTCACAATAGCAAAGAAACAAACTCGCAACACTCGAAGCGTACTCCGGATATTGTGTTCTATGGAGATATTCATGTCACCTTATTAAAAAATTATGAAATTGGTACGCTTTGCAATGTAGGAAGTGTCGGTTTAGATCTAATTGATGCTACATATGTTATTGTTGATGGCTCATATGGAACTAATTCAATTAATTTTGTACGTGTACCATATGATAGAGAAGCAGAACTTAGGGCTGCGAAGAAACTAGGAATGCCAAGTTACGATCTATATTATAAAGATATTATGTATGATCAAATTATGGTGATGAAAAAATAAGAAAGCTCTATAAAAATAAAAAACGGCTTGCAAAACTAGTACTTTTTCTAGGCCATGCAGATGACGTTGTACCGGCATAGCTCAATAGCGTTTGGCCGAAGAAGTACCTTCAATTAAATTTTAAGGTTGGTTATTTTATTGTGACTTATTCTTCATTTACCTTAGTGGGAAAGAGGTTTTAAATCAATGAATAGCAATATTATGTGGGGGATCGTATTATTAGCGCTGAGTTTTTTCCTTAAGCCGGTATTGGCGGTTGTTGGATTGAATGAAAGTTTGTTTGGACTGCACTGGCAAGGGGAAACTGTGTTTTCATTGAGTCCATTCTTCGTTCAGATTGTGCTGGCAGTCATAGGGATTATCATGCTGATCATTGGCGGCAGGCAAGGTGCATCGAAGAAATAGATGAAAGGCTAGAGAGCTGGTGTAAGAACGATCTTTAATAGCAGCAACGTCAGATCAGCGAGAATCCACCGCCATTAGTAGAAAAAAATAGGTTCCGTCAATGAGCGGAATCACATAGTGGGGAGTGATGCATGTTGTTAATGTTTTTACGTATTGTATTTTCTGTTATAACGATATTATTGGCCGGATACGGGTTTATTACTAAAAACTTCGAATATCAGGCATATATGACGTTGTTTTTAGGCTTAACAATGCTGGTTACGGGCCTGCAGGAAATTCAGCAGAATAGGAAAAAAACGGGGTGGTTCTGTATCATCGTGTTTGTCTTTTCACTTTATGTAGCTATAGAGGTGTTTATATATCTTTAAATACTGATCCTACATAGCAGAGAAGGACCGGTCCTGCTAGGAGCATTTCAACTAATTTCTTCTCTCCAGTAAACAAATTTCCCGCTCGAAAATTCACTTAATATCCTTTTTCTCTAAGATCATCAACAACCGTCACTAATGAAAAACGGTTAGCATATATCAGAAGGTCTCTCCCTGTTCTGCGGAGAGTGGCTTCATCTATACGGTGCATAATGCTTTAACTGTTCCGGTGATGGAATGGGTTGGCCGTCTTCCGTATAAAACTCAAATTGCCCCAGCTGGTTTTTGTCATGTGCGAAATAGATATATTTTACTTTTGGTTCATCCGAAAAAATGACGGTAACCGAATAGCTTGGCAGCCCTGCAAAATGCCAGCTTGCCTTGATCGACTGGATTTCCTCCGGCTCATAGTCCATTTCCTCCATCAAAAAATGCTCGATTCGATTTTCGTACAATTTTTTCTTTAGCCAGACCTTGCAAAACGGAGTGAGTAAAAGTATAACGAGCACTATTATAAGAAGCTTCTTCATGCCATCATCCTCCATAACGTTTTCGTGAAAGGGGATCCCCGTAGTTCTGTGAGATATGATATCCTTATTTTAACAGATAGTGCAGGGGAAGGTCAGCAGCATTACGCCGGTTAGGAAAAGACAGGATTATTTAACCGCTATGATAAGACAAAGAAAAACAGATTCCGACAATGAGGAGTGATTCATTTTGTTAACAATGTTACGTTTGGTATTTGCATTGATCACAATGGTGCTGGCTGGATTTGGACTCATCACAAAAAACTTCGATTGATATGCTCCCCATTAGGTA
>DEQA01000268.1 GCA_002359075.1 Planococcaceae bacterium UBA3378 | reverse complement strand
TGATATACTTGTATAAATGAAGGGTGAAAGGAGTTCGCTCATGCATACTACTTGTGAAAATTGCAGCCGCCCGCATATAGAAACAGCCGTACTGACAATAGATGGGCATGCCGCAAATCTCTGTGTAACATGTCAGCTTATATTAGCGCAGAACAAAGAACGTTTTTTTCAGCTTGTACGATCAAAAAGAATGGCTGAATCGAATGATGAAATGAAAAGAAAGCATAGAATGTTATCTGCCTTATTAGTAGCCGGTATAGCAGGTATGGCTTTCATTGTCGGAGTGGGAGCAGCTGAAAACATCGGCATTATGACCGAAAGCCAATCAATTAGCCAAACTGAATATTTATCATTTGCATTGCTTAAACAGCTATAGTGATCTGACGCCCGCATGTTTTTTGTGGGCATTTTTAAATGAAATGAGGGGAGACATATGAGAAAAACAATTCAAGGGGAATGTTTTAGCTGTCACGATAAGATGCCGATGAATTTTATGCCGCGTGCAGTAGTAAATGAAAAGGACGTCATTTTATGCAGGAGCTGCAACTATCATTTTGAACAGTATGGCTCTACGCCGCAGCCTATAATTTTTCCTGCTGCACCCGTTCATTGTGATCAGTGCAAGAGGCTCTATACAAAAGTTGATATTTATCAAGTAAACGATCAGAAGCTTTGTCTGATGTGCGAATCGGTAGTGAAGCACAAATCCAAGCCGCCAGCTAGTAAAGCACGTTTATCGTTTTCTTGGAGAACAGGAACAGCCATCATCATTGTTATATTACTGCTTAGCCTCATCGGTATAACAAAGAGAGAAGAGACGGTTGATTCGTCGTATAAAACACAGCAGGAGATTAGTGATTATGTACAAACAGTGACCAATCCATTGCATGAATTAAACAATCAATTAATGACGGACTTAGGGACAGGCGAAGGAAGTATGGACGAGCAAAAAGCAATCGACTATAAAGAACAACTGGATCGCATCTTTTCCTATAATGAAAGCATTGAAGGAGAGCTGGCAGAATTAGCTGATGGAGAGAAACAGAAAATCGAGATTTTAAAGAAAATGATTACAACTTCCCAACTGCCGGATCCAAAGCAGCGACGTGCTGATATAGAATCATTAGTAAGTGAACTGCAGCAGGCTCATGAACAGGGGAATAAGGTGTTGACCGATTTATTCAATAAAAAGGAAATGGAATATAATCAAAAAGAAGGAGAGGTTGTGTACTTTTATTATATTGAAGGGAGCTAACGTAAAATGGATATATAGGATAGAATCACATAAATAGAGCTTTCCGTTAAAAAAATTCCCGGAAAGCTCTGTTTTACTTTCTATTAAAAACAAGAGTCAAAGAGAGGAGCTCCCCCTCTCTTTCATCAAGCTTACAGTGTGATTGATTTAACTTCATCAATATTTTCAAGCTGTCCTACATATACAAGATCTTCTTGTGTTACTTCATTGTCCACTACAAGCATCATGACAGCAGAACCGCCGATTTCGTTACGGCCTACCTGCATTGTGGCGATGTTGATGTCTTTTTCGGCTAATTTTGTTGCTACACGGCCGATTGCACCGGGTTTATCCGTGTTTTTAATGTAAAGAAGATGACCTTGTGGGACTACATCCACTACGAAGCCTTCTACTTTTACGATGCGTGCGCCAAGACCGTTTAGAAGTGTACCGGCTACTACATGTGTTTCTGTTTCAGTTTTTACTTCAACAGTTACTAAATTTGTGAAGCCTTTTGCTGTTGTTGTTTTATGCTCGTTGATTTTGATGCCTACACGTTCAGCAAGGTAACGGGCATTTACATCATTGACATGTGTGCCGTGATTTGTAGACAATAGCCCTTTGATTGTGTTGGCTGTCAACGGACGGACATCATAATTTGCAACCTCGCCTGCATAAGAAATGTTTAATTCTTTTACTGTGCCTTCTGATACTTGGATCAGGAACTTTCCAAGCTTTTCAGCTAATGCAAAGAACGGCTCTACTTCAGCAAGTTTTTCCTTTGGAATAGATGGCATGTTGACAGGGTTTGTTACTGTACCTGTTTTAAAGAATTTGATAATGTCATTTGATACATCTACCGCTACAGATTCCTGTGCTTCTACAGTAGAAGCGCCAAGGTGAGGAGTAGCAATTACTTGCGGCAGTGTAAGCAGTTTGTGATCTGTTGCAGGTTCCTCCACAAATACGTCAAGGGCTGCACCGGCTACTTTTCCTTCTACGATCGCATCATACAGGTCATCCTCGTTAATAATTCCACCGCGGGCACAGTTAATAATTCTCGCGCCGTCTTTCATCATGGCAAATTTCTCTTTATTGATCAGGTTGCGTGTTTCCGGTAAAAGCGGTGTATGCACAGTGATGAAGTCTGCTTGTTCACAGATTTCTTCCACCGTCGCTTTTGTTACACCAAGCTCTGCAGCACGCTCTTCAGATAAGAATGGGTCATATGCCATGACATTCATGCGGGAGCCTTTCGCACGGTAAGCTACTTCAGCACCGATACGGCCAAATCCGACTACACCTAATGTTTTGTTTTTCAGTTCCACTCCGACATAAGATTTGCGGTCCCATTTGCCATTTTTTAATGTATTGAATGCTTGTGGGATATGACGGGCTAATGATGTCATCATGGCAATCGTATGCTCAGCAGCCGAGTTCGTGTTGCCATCCGGCGCATTGACAACGATAATCCCATGCTCTGTTGCTGCAGCTAAATCAATGTTATCGACACCTACTCCGGCACGTCCGATCAATTTCAGTTTTTTCGCACATTCGATGATTTCCCGCGTCACAGTCGTTTGAGAACGCACTAATAACACTTCCACATCTGCGATTTTTTCTTTTAACTGCTCGGGTGATAAGCCCGTGTCGATGATAACATTTAAGTCTAATTCAGTTTCTTGGCGAAGAGGTTGGATACCATCTTCACTTAGTGGATCTGCGATAAATACATTAATTGTTTTTGTTGCTCTCTCGATTGTTTCAGTTGCCATTTGATTGTTTCGCTCCTCTTTCAATATAAAATAAAAAGCCTTCCCGTCCCCTTACAACAATGTGTAAGGGGCGAAAGGCTGTTAATGAACATACTTACGCGGTGCCACCCTTTTTCGTTGCAGAAATTTTCTGAATAGACAACCTGCAACCTTCGTTCAACTGCGTAACGTGCATGTGACGGATAGGCATACTGTATTTCAGCCTATCTATTCAGGAGTTGAACCCATTTCGATTCTTACACCGGTTTGCACCAACCACCGGCTCTCTTAGGAAAGAAATTCGAGGAGCATGTCTCCATCTTCATATTTGCTCTTGATTAAATTTGTTAACATCATAATCCGATTGTTCACTTCTGTCAATGATATTTGGAAAAATAATTAAAAATAACGTTTGTTTTACGTATACAGAAACTTTAAATACGAATTATATCGTTATTATAGGTAAGTAATGTTCGTTTATTATTCTTTTTAGTGAAAGCGTTACCGTTCCCTCAATCTCTTTATAATGCTGAATTTACTAAAAATTAAATAAACTATCGAAAAGAGAGAGAGAGTAAACGGCAAAACGAACATTCAAAAACAGACACAATTTTGACAAGAAGGGCAGGGAAAGGAATGCCGCTACGAGAAAGTAAATAGGATACAGATAAAGAGGGGGCATAGGGGTGAAATATGATGTAATTGTAGTAGGGGCAGGTCTTGCCGGGCTGACAGCAGTATGTGAATTAATTGATGCAGGAAAAAAAGTATTGCTGGTTGATCAAGAACCGGCTTCCTCCATTGGCGGACAGGCATATTGGTCATTTGGCGGATTATTTCTCGTCGACTCGCCTGAACAGCGCAGAATGGGGATTAAGGACAGCTATGAGCTCGCCTGGCAGGATTGGATGGGGACCGCTGGATTTGACCGCCTGAATGATGAAGATACATGGGGATATCAATGGGCAAGAGCTTACGTGCAGTTTGCTGCCAGCGAGAAATATGAATGGCTGAAAACAAAAGGCATAAAGTTTTTTCCGGTAGTCGGATGGGCTGAGCG
>DEQA01000118.1:596-2561 GCA_002359075.1 Planococcaceae bacterium UBA3378 | reverse complement strand
TTCTTTTATAACTTGGTACGATTTTTTTTATAAAAAAGATTGATTATTTTAGACTTCCTTATTCAACTAACGCCTACGTTTGTTGAAAAAAATTGTGAGAAAACTACACATACTTTATTTCAATATTGTAAAGTTTTTTTCATCCTGACAAATAGGCAGGTCAATCGTATTCATACTCTTTACAGATGCCCGTTTCAATGATTGCATACAGTTGATCAAAAAATAAATTTTCGATTCTTCTCCTTGTAGCTCTGCCTCAACGCTTCCATCTTCTAAATTTTTCACCCATCCCGTTAATTTCAATCTTTCAGCTAGACAATAAACTGCCAAGCGAAATCCTACTTTTTGTACCTTCCCAGAAAAAGTAACTCTTTTTCTGATTATAAAACTTGGAGAAAATGGAGGTATCTTAATACGATTTGCATGCCATATAAAGTATCCATCCCATATTTTTTTGAAAATACTCATTCTCTAAATTACTCCTTATTTTTTAAAAGAATTCTCATAACACCATTATATCAATTTCTTATTGAATTAATCTGCTCCGTTAGTGGAATAAGAAGCTTTAATCAACTGGATTTCTTATCAATCTTTTTGATAAATGATCAGACTTTGTTTCAAATTATCAAACTTTATTTTAAAACCACACATGATTCCAGCTTTACAGCTGAGCGCTATACCCCTCTTTTATTTCCCCAAACAAGGGCATGCAGCTGCGGCAGCACCTTTACATCCTGTAATTCTTCATCCATTATTACCCGGTTGATCAGCGCCTCATACTTCTCCAATAAACGGCTGACCAACCGCTGATTGTCCATTGACGTAATATCATCATTCCCGACCTGCAGATAAAAAGGAATAGCCGGATACCGAAGATGAACCTGCTTGGCATAAGTATAGTCCTCTTCATTAAATACAACGATTTTGAGGGACACACGCTGATTGCTGTTTCGATCTGTAAGTTTGCGCAAAATATCTGAGAGCATGGAAAAATCCGTTGTCATCCCGGAGCTTGGAGGCTTTGGTGAAATCGTTAGTTCATCGACTTCATAAAGCCAATCCTGCCATTTGCTTCCCTGTGTTTCCACACCGATCTTGATGTTATGTTCTTTTAGGATCGCAACAAGCCCGTCCAGATGACGTAGAAGGGCCGGATTTCCGCCTGAGATCGTGACGAACGAAAAACCGTTGCCCCCCTGGCGTTTCAGCTCATCCCAGATTTCCTGTGCTGTCATTTGTGTGATCAGATCCTTGCCGCTGCCATCCCACGTAAAAGAGGAGTCACACCAGGAACAGGAATAATCACAGCCGGCGGTGCGTACAAACATCGTCTTCTGGCCCACCACCATGCCTTCCCCTTGAATCGTCGGACCAAAAATCTCCATAACCGGTACTTTACTCAACTTCCATCCACTCCCTTCTCGCTTCAGCATAGCTTGTAGGCGTTTCATACAGCCTGATAAATTCCACACGTGCCCCGTTATCCAATTGCTCTTCCTGTAAGGCTTCATTCAGCTTTTCGTAAATCCACACAACGATATTCTCCGCCGTCGTATTCATCGGCGGCAGCGTTTCATTTAAATAGCGGTGATCCAAATGAATTTCTATTTTTTCTTTCCATATTTTTTTGATGTCCCCAAAATCAAGCATGATGCCCCGGTCATCTGTATACCCGCTCAACCCAAGGACAGCACGATACGTATGACCATGTAAATTCTTGCATTTTCCCTCATAGTTATGTAAATGATGGGCAGCATCAAACGTAAACTCCTTGCTTACGAGCACACGCTTTGCATGATAGTTTAATTGACTTCTTAAAATATCCTCATCTATTTTTTGCAGCTTCTCCACAATTCGAAACTCAGACATGCTTTAAAACCCCTTTCCAGATTAGATATGTACGGCTGTCCTGACCTTTACTACATACAACGATTGCTTTTTCCTGCTTCACCTTCAAAACTCCTT
>DEQA01000118.1:0-525 GCA_002359075.1 Planococcaceae bacterium UBA3378 | reverse complement strand
TTTACATATAGCCGATCGACTGCCCATCCTTATTAATATTGCAGCTAAATAGAAAAAACCTCTCTTGAAAATGTGTCCGACACTTTTCAAGAGAGGATATACTAACTGTTCTATTAAAACGTATGTATAAAACATAAAAAGCCACGTCCTATATGGACATGGCGGATTGTCATGCTTCCATAGTTTTTTATAGAGGGTATCAGCTATGAACCTCTCCCGTTCGGTACGGGGTATTCTTCCATAAGAATATCATATATGGAATAAACGAAAATTACAAATATACTTTTGTTTTTGCGCCTTCCGAACCAGATTTTTCAAGATAGAGGCAGCCGGATAAAACATTTTACTACTGGCATCTTTGAAACCTATTTTATACAACATAATTGCCCTACAGCTCTACTTTATTTTCAAGAAATCAGGGTCTTCACCATAAGTTGGAGATGACAAGCTAGTATGATAACGAGTTGATTGGAGTGGCAACTCCTTGGGGATCAGCACGTGCTTAAAAATCCAATGATTTCGGGG
>DEQA01000148.1:966-2949 GCA_002359075.1 Planococcaceae bacterium UBA3378 | reverse complement strand
TTTAAAAATGGTTTATCACCGTAACATGGGGGATTTCCTTTCTGGCTGGACGCTTTCCTAGGGGATTGGATTTTCCGTACGTGCTGATCCCAAAAGAGATGCCAATCAGGTCGTTATAAATATAGTTTATCATCTCCAATTTAAGGTGAGGATCCTGAAAAATGGAAAAATCCCCCGAGAGGAAAAACGCTCGAGGGACTTTATCTTCGCTTTTTAGTTTAAGAGGCTAAGCGTTTTTTGCGAATTGGGGCTAAAATAAAAACAGTTAGCAAAATCAGAACGGCGATCACAGCTGCTGTCATGAATAAGCCGCCATATCCATTTTGTGCAGCTATCGTTGACATATCAGCGGCAGTAGTAGAGATGACATCCTTTAAAACAGGATCCTGAATGTTTGAAATGACTTCTGTTAAGTCTCCCGAAGCAGTGTTTCCGCCATTGGAAAACTGTTGACCCAGCAAAGCTAATTCCGACTGTGCCTCTGACGATAATGTTACATCACTCAAGTTTTGTTGCAGCTTTTCCGGGAATTCTGTTGCGAAAAGATTTGGCAGCTCCGCGAATCCACGGGCAATGAAGCCTGCATAAATAGTCGGTGCCAGTGTCATCCCGATTTGTCTGGCAAGCGATAGCGTAGCAACAGAAGTGCCTTTATCTTTTTTTGTATCTTCTGTAGCTAAAATGTTGAGAGGAGCACCTAAAATGATGCCCATTCCGACGCCTGCAATGACAGAGGAGATAATGAATTGCCATTTTGCCTCAATCCATGCGGGAAACAGAAAGAAGCCAATTGCTGAAATGGCACCCGATAGGATAATGGCAAATATCGGTCCCTTCTTGTCAACAAATGCACCGCCCAAACCTGCTCCTATACCTGCGGCAAGTGCTAGAGGGGTCATCCAGTAGCCGGACTTTTCAGCAGCAATTCCGAGTACCTGTTCAGAGAATGCAGGAATAAAGATCATGCCTGCAAGTAAAGCACCAGAGAAACATCCAATTAATAATGTCAGAAGAAAGGATGGCTGTTTTAATAATTGGAAAGGTAAAATCGGGTCTCCATTTTTCTTCTCCAGTTGTCCTTCATGAATAAGCAGAACAATAAACAGAACCATTCCGCCCAAGATAAACCCATACACATTCGGTTCTAACAAGCTATGGAAGAACTCGGTCCCTTCAATATTAGTTAATCCATACATAATTCCCAGAATAGATAGTGATAATAAAACAGTACCGAACAAATCAAGTTTTCCTGTATTCGGCTCGCTTGTTTCCTCCAGCTTCAATAGACCGAAAATGACAAGTGTAACAGCAATCGGCACATTGATTAAAAAGAGAACATGCCAGCTCCCCGTCAAATCAATAAGAAAGCTTCCTACGTTAGGGCCAAGGACAGCCGCTATTCCGTTCATTCCACCAAGAAGGCCGAGTGCTTTCCCTTGTTTCTCGGCAGGCAAAGTGCTTAAAACATGTGAACTGCCAATGATGAAAATGCCGCCACCACCCATTGCCTGGATAAAGCGTGCTATAAGATAGAATGTAAAGTTCGGACTGAGCGCTACAAGAAGCGAACCGATACCAAAGATCGCAATTTCAATAATAAAGAGCTTTTTACGTCCGTACCGGTCAGAAAGCTTCCCGATAATCGGCACGCTTATTGCCAATCCGAGGGTATAAATCGTGACGCCCCATGCGCCCCAATTTGCACTTACCTCAAAAGAACTGTTAATAGTCGTAAGGGCTGCACTTATAATACCGTTATCAAGAGCGGCCATAAATACCCCAATCGCAAATAGGGAAAGTGCCCATGTTTGAGAAGAATTTGATTTTTCCATATAGAACCTCCTTTTACTCATTTCGTCTAAATTTGTTTGAGCTTTCACACGGCCATTTACAAAAACATATGTTCTTTACTATACTTACCTCAAAGGAGGTCGTCGTAATGAAGGCATTACTTATCGCCGAAAAGCCGTCCTTAATGCGCGA
>DEQA01000148.1:0-748 GCA_002359075.1 Planococcaceae bacterium UBA3378 | reverse complement strand
TGAGTATGATTTTATTATAAATGCTTGTGATGCGGGGATGGAAGGAGAAAATATCTTCTACTCTTTCTATAAGAAAGCGGGCTGCAGGCTTCCTGTGAAGCGATTTTGGACTTCACAAACGACAGATCCGGCCATCCGTCGTGCATTGGAGCATTTGATTGATGAAAATGATGTGCTTATCCGGAATCTGCGTAATGCAGCCATGTACCGGATGATTTTTGACTGGCTTGTAGGATTAAATTTAACAAGGGCCGCAACGGTAAAAGGTGGTCGAACAATTAAGGTTGGCCGAGTAATGACACCAACACTTGCGATTGTTGTAAAAAGAGAGCTTGAAATACGCCACTTTGTACCAACGCCGTATTTTCAGCTGGAAATTGATTTAGGTACATTTAAAGCTTTATGGTATGACCCGGCTGCTAAAACAAATAAATTTGAAACAATTGAAGCAGCACAGGCTGTCCAGCGGAAACTGACGGAAACAGCGAGCGTTGCCAATATTGAAACGGAACGAAAAACGCTATATGCACCGAGCTTGCATTCACTTCTTGAACTTCAGAAAGAAGCCAATAAGTTTTTCGGCTTTACTTCCTCTGAAACATTGAAAATAGCCCAGAGTTTGTATGAGAAGAAGCTGATTACGTATCCGCGGACGGAATCCAAGCATCTGCCTACTGCCTTTGCAAAATCGATTTCAGATAATTTAAAAGCAGCAGCCGGTATTCCGCACTTTACGCAGATTGCATCT
>DEQA01000037.1 GCA_002359075.1 Planococcaceae bacterium UBA3378 | reverse complement strand
CTGATTGCTTTATTTAATACAGGAGTAGCCAGCATTATGTCCGACATTTTTTCTTCTGTGCCGTACAACCATATTTGATATCTAGTTTCCCGGTAGCGGATTAAGGCATTTACAACTGTATTTGCTCTTCCTTTCTCAAGAGCTGCATTGGAAAATACGACAAATGTCAAATGTCCCCAATACAGCCGCGTGTCGAGCATATGATATAAATTGAAAATTGCTTCATTTATTGTTTCACCGCGGGCATGACCTACTTCTGCCTGTGTGGCATCCGGTTGTGGCTGTTCACTCTTCGCTATATTAATGAAATCAATTACTTGTACATATACTTCAAATTGCCCATCCACATAATCGACACCCATTCCGTGCGCATAGTACATCCTCTCAGGCTCTTCCGCATCCCAGCAGCCTGCCAATATTAAAGCGGTTAGAAGAAGCAGACAATATTTCTTCATTACTTTCTTCCTCTTCTTGTTTTATCGTTTGGTTTAAGGATCCTTGGACGCTTTTGATAGTTCTTTCCATCTAATCTAATCAAGGTTTTCAAGATCGCTTTCGTATCCAAGTCAGTTGCCACGTTAAGATAAGGCACACCGAATGTTTTGAGCTGGCTTAAATAGACAAGCGTAAAGTAAACGCACGAAAAAAAACCAAAGAGACCAAAAAAGGATGTAATAATAACAAAGGCAATACGAAGAATGCTGACAGAGGCAATAAGCCCCTGGTTGACAAGTGTAAAGCCTGATATTGTAGAGATTGCGATAACAACGACCATGGCAGGGCTTGTGATGCCTGCACGGATTGCTGCATCACCGATAATGAGGCCGCCAACCACACTTATAGTTCCTCCAATTACAGATGGAAGCCGCAATCCAGCTTCTCTAAACAATTCAAAAAACAGGATCATTACTATCATTTCAAGTGTAGAGGGCATTGGTAACCCCGTATTTCCTTGAACTACTGTTGCAAGGAGCTGCAAAGGAATCTGGTTCTGGTGAAAGGTGGTGAGTGCCAGCCAAAAGGAGGGCAATAATAACCCAAATACCATGCCTAAAAGCCGTAAAATACGCTGAAATGAACTATAAATAACAGGATACTCATTGTCCTCGCCCGTTTTTAGTAAAAGGAAGAAATTCGTTGGCATTAAAATGGCATATGTTGTGCCATCTACAAAGAGCGCGTAACGTCCTCTTATTAATGCCTGGACAACAAAATCCGGACGTCCTGTATATTCTGTTTTTGGAATGAAAGACATTTTTTTATCCATATCTTCGAAAAGGACTTGTCCCGAAAAGACGATATCAACGTCAACTTGTTCCAACTCCCGCTTAATTTCCGATAGAACTTCCTTATTCGCAATATCATCAAAATAAAGTATCGCTACCTCGGTTTTTGATCTTACCCCTAGTTGCATTTTGTCTACAACAAGGGTACTTGTAGGGAGTCTTTTACGAACAAGCGCAATATTGGTAGCTAAATCCTCGATGAAATTATCCCTCGGACCCTTCACCGCCACCTCAAGACTTGTATCTTCCGGCTGACGATTCGGTTTTTTCGAAATGTTTGTCACGAGCAGTACTTGATGATTCATAAAATATATAAGACACTGACCTGTAAATAGTAAACGTTCACAGCTATCAAAGTCCTCCACTTTCATCAGCTGCGGAAGAACTAATGATGCTTCTAGAGTCTTCAGATCTTCTTGTTGCGCTTCTGTTTTCACCTTGTCATTTACTGTGTCCCCATCTAAATTCTTTTTTAATTCGGGAAGTACTTGCTCATAAAGAAGCTGTTCATTTATCATTGCGTCGCACGTAATAATATGAACGGTCTCCTGTCGGAAAGCGAATGATTGAAATTTGACATCTCCTGTTTTTTGAAAAGCCTGCTTTAGGTTTTCAAGTGTTATCGCCTTTGTTTGCATCACTTATTCCCTCCTGCCTATGCCCCTTTTTACGCCAAATAAGAAAAGTGAAAATAAAACCTAAAACTGTCAATAAGATCATACTGAAAATTAAAATATGATAACTGTTTATATCTAAATAAGTCTGCTCGTTGAAAAGCATGAGAATGAGACAAATAAATGCGAACGGGGGGGCTATATACGTCCATATTTTTTTGGGTTTTGCCGCCAAGCCGAAAACCTCCGTCGCCAAATATAAATAAAAACCGATCCGAACAAACGCTCCTGTCATCCATTGGTAAATAGAGAAGAAGTCCATATGATTAATATATTCTCCAATGGAGGCTAATGCCCACTCCTCAAATGCCG
Source organism: Planococcaceae bacterium UBA3378 (assembly GCA_002359075.1). Taxonomy (GTDB): domain Bacteria; phylum Bacillota; class Bacilli; order Bacillales_A; family Planococcaceae; genus Lysinibacillus_B. Next base: position 801 of record DEQA01000037.1, on the reverse strand, counting down.
GATAACGCTGTTTAGCTGCCTCATCAGGACCGAATTCGACGATGGCACCAATTAACGGACCTAGCGTAAGCCACATCAGCAAAAGAAGCATTAAAGCAAAGTGCTTAAACTGTATGCGGCTTTTTATATGGTGTTGGATAAATATCAATAATAACAGCTCCATAAACCCTGACATAGGAAATATAACAGCCATTAAAACAGGGTCTATGCCATTTTCCAATATAGGGAGCAGTAAACTATAATCCTTCACCTTCATATTAACGAATGCGATAAAGAAGCCTAATATTATTGTAATGAACAGTACAATTACGTTAGCAATAACAATCGTCTGTAACCCTTGAGTAGCAAGTGCTACACAAAGAATAAAATAAACCGCAAACAACGCTGGTATTGGTGTAGTCGGTAAAAAGGTCGTGTGCACCCACTGCAGCATTTCCACCAGAGTAAAGGCAGCCAACAACATGATTAGACTTCCTACAATGGATTGGATAATCCTTGTAACCGCAGGTCCATTTTTTTCTTCTAATACTGTTAATAATGGACGGCCATTCATCGCTTTAGTAATAACTACTAAAAGGATAAGCCAGGGCAAAGTTATCACGAATGCCAATATAACGCTTAACCAACTGTCACGCCCGCCTATTTCCAGCATAGGAGGCAAAATGCTCACATGGTTTTTCAACCCGATAACCGTCATACATAATAAAATCAAGTGGAGAATGCTTACTTTTACTGTTTTGCCCATTTTTCCTACCTGTTTTTTCATCTTAGTATGAACAGCAAAATGCAAAAGTATGCGAT
>DEQA01000237.1:1815-5159 GCA_002359075.1 Planococcaceae bacterium UBA3378 | reverse complement strand
GCCTACTACCTGCTCCCCGTAGCTCGGCAGCCAGATTTGCGCCACTGTAAACAGCGCGGTAGACGTAAACCCTATGACAATAAGCGCAATTCCTTCTTTCCAAAAGTCAGGAGTAAGCTTTTGGTCATCCTCGCTTTCCCCATCTGTCTCGAATGCTTCCGCTATTTCCACTTGGCCGGGGAAGCTGGACCAAATTAAAATAAGCAAATTGATCATATAAATAATGGCTAACAGATAAAACGCGTATCCGTAAAACAGCCCGTTTTCACTTAAAAACAAAATAATGAACGGCAAAATAATGGCGCCAATGGCCATAAAGGCTTTTACCATGACATTGGCCGATCCTGCTTTTTTCTTGAATATTTCCACAAGCGCCGGATAAGATCCTGCATCCATTGCGGCATTCCCAAAGCCTGCTAAAATTGCAAACAGGAGTGCGATATAATAATTCGATGTAATCGGAATACCGATCGCAAAAACAGCCATCGCAATGCTGGCAAAAAGCAGCAGCGGCTTCCGACCGATTTTATCCGACAAAACGCCAAAGCTGCTGTAGGAAAGCAATTTACCAAAGCCAATGGCGGCAATAATATAGCTGACCCCTGTACGGTCCGTCTCCCATTGTGCAGTTAAATATGTCATATTGGATGACAAAATAATATTCACCATACCGAGCAGAAAATAGTTGCTGTAAAGCCCGATAGATGCTTGTATATATGACCTTTTCATAATAATCTCCTCATCTATAGCAGCGCCTTTACTTTAACACTTTAAACCACTAAAGAATACTATGTCAATATATTTTCAAAGATTTCCATCTAATAGCCTATGGAAAGAAAAGCTTTCCTCTGCAAAATGTTAAAAACCGCATCCTGGCCTGTTAACTGTCTAACAAATCGGATGCGGTTTCAATTAGCTCGTTTTATGATTTTGCTGAAAACTGCTGGCCGAATTTTTGGGCAATCGCCAACACTTCCGCTACTTTTTCAGGCTGTAGAATATCCTGCATGTTAGGTACAAACTGCAAAGCGTCTTCCTGTGTAAAGGTCCCTTCCTGCTGCTTTTTGAAATTCTCCGCAAGCAGCGCCTTTGCTTCCTCTACTTTTTCCGGTTTCACCCGCTCTAAAATATATTGATAAAATTTTTCCTGACCTGGATTCATACGAAATCCTCCTTGACTTTCTTTCCTCTTCATTTTAGCATTTTCCTGCTGTTATTTGCAGGAAAAGATAGACATACTTCTATATGATGTCCCATAAAAGGCAATTCGCTTTTTCAATCCGGATCATTTCCCGACCGATTGTCATCCCGGATGCCCTTAGCAAAATAAATAATAAGCGTGATCGTTCCTGCAGCTGCCACCAGCATACTAATAACAAAGCCTGTAACCCATAGACCGAATGGCATGTTCGTTCCTGCGTACATAAAAATAGCGAGCATTACTGCCCCTATAAACATCAGTACACTGCCTGTTTTTTTCAATGACGTACCTCCTCTTGCTGCCTTCCAAATAATTACCCACGTTTATATTACACGATTTTTACTAAGACTCACAAATGTATGATAGCAAACTCCTGTTTTTTCAAAGAAAGCAATCTTCATCATTAATATCTTCCACTTATAAGACTTGTGTTTTTATTGCCCTCAACTCACAACAATAACGTAAAATAAAATGTGGAATTTCTGAATAATATTCACTCTTTGTGTCGTCTAATTTTTGAGGAGAAGGGAGAGTCATCATTGACAAGCGAGCAAATCAAAAAATTAGAGTGGGCAATGAATGTATACGGAGAAAAATTAATGCGCCTCGCTTATACATACGTAAAAGATAAACACACCGCTGAAGATATGATCCAGGATGTATTTCTAAAGGCGTATGAAAAGCAGCATCAATTTAAAGGCACAGCGTCTTATGAAACTTATTTATATCGAATGACAGTCAATCGCTGTAAAGATCACTTAAAAAGCTGGTATTATAAAAAGTACTTTTTTACAGAGCATATTGAGGATCGGCAGACATCTATCTCTACTGAGGAGTTATTTATCCGATTTGAGGAGGATTTTGAATTAGGGGAGCAAATCTTATCTTTACCGATTAAATATCGGGAGGTGGTTGTCTTTTATTTTTATTTGGATTATTCCGTTGGCGACATAAGTAAAACACTTCAATTATCAGAGCGTACGATTTACACAAGATTGCGACGTGCCAAGGAACGGCTTAAGAAAAATTTTGAAAAGCAAGCGGGTGACTATATTGAATAAATGGAATAAAGAAGACATACAGCGTGGCATCGATGCCCATATTGCGGCCAATCAATTATTTACTTCAGACCTAAATGAGACAATTCGTAAGAAGGCATTACGGAAAGAACAAACATATCAGCGTAAACATATGACAAAAAGAAAAAAACTTCTTATTTCCGTAGTATGCAGTCTTATCGTTACAGCAGCTGGCTTATTTTTTGTCATTCATCAAGCGACTACCAATTCCCCTACGGAAGAACCGGCTATCACAACAACTACTTCCTCTCTGGAGACTGCCCTTTCATCCGAACTACTCGATAAGGCAATGAAAGGCTATTCCGCATTAGGAAATAATGACTTTCAGATGATGAAGCAGTACTTTCATTCAGACGTGCAGCTAGATGAAAGAAAGCAAACGATTCAGTTTACAGGTGATACCGAGCCGTTGCAAACTAGCTATTTCCCAAAAGTCAATCGCCGTTCTTTTAAGGTTTATCCTACAATTGAACAAACAGCAAACGAGGTGTATCTCATACTGCAAAATGAATATGATTCATTTGAAATTCATTTTCAGCGCGATCCATTAAACGGAGACGACTATCGCATTACAGCCATTATTAACGGTAACTAATAGCAGACTTTCCCTAAAGAAGAACGCCAAAGAAATCCCTCCCCTTCATTCTAAAAAAACTCCCGCCGAAGCGAGAGTTTTTAAATCAATGACTTGGTCTGCTGTTTTTAACGAAGAAAGAACCGATTAAACCAATAACTGCGAGAATCAATACAACGATGAAAGCATGCTGGACACCATACGCCAGCATATCAAGCGGCTGGTCGGCACCATGCTTTTCTACGTAGCTGTTTTGGCCGGCTGTAAACATTGTAATCGCCACGGCTGTACCGGCAGCACCGGCCACCTGTGTTAACGTGTTCATAGCAGCCGAACCATCAGCATACAACTGCGGCGGCAATTGATTCATCGCATTCGTTTGGGACGGCATAATCGTCATCGATACCCCGACAAAGAAGAAACATAATGCCCCGATCACCTGCCATACAGGTGTTGTGGAGGAAAGGATCACTAACATTAAAATAGAGCC
>DEQA01000237.1:0-1751 GCA_002359075.1 Planococcaceae bacterium UBA3378 | reverse complement strand
GAACCGACAATCGGTGCCATAATGATATTTAAAATGTTTGCCGGCAGCATGAGCAGACCTGCCGCAAGCGCTGTATAAGCTAATACACTTTTCAAATACAGCGGAATTAAAATGGCAACCGATAAAATCATAAATAATGTCACGATCATCAATACAGTGCCTAACGCGAACATCGGATAAGAAAATACCCGTAAATTGATCATTGGTTCTTCCATATTGAACTGGCGGATTACAAATAAAACCAATGCTGCGATTCCTACAACAAGTGGTACCCAAACAAACGGATCAGTGAATGAACGTTCTGCCAATGTAGCCAGCGCATAAACAAATCCGCCAAACCCGATTGTTGATAACAGCAATGAAATAACATCAATTTTCGGCTTTGTAATAGTAGAAACATTATCCATTTTCGGTGCACCGATGACTAATAGAAGAATGTATAAAACAATCATAATCAAGAAAATATAGTGCCAGCTTGAAGAACTGATAATCGCGCCCGCAAGCGTTGGTCCCAGCGCCGGCCCTGCAGTTAAGACCAACCCTGCGATTCCCATTACAGGACCCCGCTTATTCATAGGGAAAATCATCAAAATGACACTGAACATTAATGGAAGGAAAATCCCTGTTCCGACCGCTTGAATTATACGGCCTACTAATAATACAGTAAAGTTTGGAGAGACGGCAGCCAGAATACCACCGATTAATGAAATAAGTAAAGCAGTTACTATTAACTGGCGCGTTGTGAACCAGCGGACTAAATAAGCTGACAGCGGTACTAAAATAGCTAAAACTAATAAATAGCCTGTCGTTAGCCATTGGGCTGTTCCCGGACCGATTTGAAAATCTGCCATAATTTCTGTTAACGCCATGTTTAAAGCCGTTTCGCCAAATAAACCGATAAACGAACCGAACATTAACACGGCAGCCATCCATTTTGGACTTTTTACTTGTAAATGTGATTGCATATATAACTTCCTATTCTTTGTTGATTTTCCGGCACTACATAAGGATGAGCAGATGTGATGTATTTTTTGCGTTCCTTTCCATTATTAAAGTGAATGACTAATATACGATAGTCCCTTTATCTTATATAGGAACGGCGAAAAATCTGACACGGTCTCCTTGTATACCGAACGGTCTATTTGCTACTATAACAAAAAAAATCCTAGAAACTCAATGTAAAATTTGCTTCTCCACATATTAAAAGACACACTTTCGTCACATTCACATACGGAAGCCGGGTATTTTTTGGAAAAGTAAATAAATAGTGTAGCACCTCTATTTTTTTGCAAACGCCTTCATTTTAAGGGTTTCGTTCCATTACCGCGTCCTCACAGACCTTTCGTGCTAAGACAGACTCCCTCTCATTTTTCAAGTGTTTTTCTAAAATAAATCAAATAGTTATCATGTGTATATCATTTTTCTAATAACATGTGATGATATCCTGAGCAACTTCTGAAGGAAACACACGATTCCTCTATATCATAAGAAGAATCCTCTACATTTTAAAAAAAAGAGCCACCTCAGCAGGGAATAGCCTGTCCCGCTTTCATCCATTCAAATAAACATGTAAAAGAAAACACAGATAGTCAAATCGCCTTTACATTGGTTATTTCCGTTAAAATTATATAATTGAAGCAATTTAATAAGATTAAATCCATAAAAGCATTTAAAAATAACCAGGTGGAGGTGAAATTCATGATAAGAACGATCATTGGCGGATTGTTCATGAGAGTATAAAATATTTTGTG
>DEQA01000005.1 GCA_002359075.1 Planococcaceae bacterium UBA3378 | reverse complement strand
ATTTTTGGAAGATAATTTTCCTATGAAAATAATGCCTTTTTTTAGAGATTTTAAATATTTGGTCTTAACGTTATGGTATAATTTTGAAAAGAAAGATAAAGAGAGGAAATTCGTATGGAAGTTTTTATTGGCCGACAACCTATATTTAATTTACGTGAGCAAGTGGTTGCCTATGAACTCCTTTACCGCAATAAAGACGGAAATTCGTTTCCCATTCTTGATTCGGATGCAGCAACTGTCGATGTGCTTGTCAATTCCTTTGTAAATATTGGGATCGAGGAGGTAAGCAAGGGGCGTCCCAGCTTTGTCAATTTTACATACAATTTATTGATGGGTCCCTTAACTGATTATTTGGAGCCGGCTCAGGTCGTGATAGAAGTACTCGAAGATGTGCCGATTACAGAACAGCTTGTCGGGCGCTTACAGGAGCTGAAAAATAAGGGCTTTAAAATTGCACTTGATGATTTTGTGTTGGATGATACTGTGCAAATTTACGATGAGCTGTTTGCCTATGTCGATTATATAAAAGTAGATTTCCTGCACTCCCCGCTGCTCGAACGAATAGCCATTGAGAAAAAGGTAAGGGCTAAATTTCCGCATATTCAGCTGTTGGCAGAAAAGGTGGAAACCCGTCTTCAGTTTGATGTGGCAAGGCACTCTGGCTATACACTTTTCCAGGGGTATTTTTTTGAGCAGCCGCAGCTGATTAGATCGACGGATATTCCGGCAAATACACTCCAGTATTTCCAGATCCTTGCGTTATTGCGGGATGAAGAACCGAATATAAATAAGCTGGCAGAAAGTATAGAACGGGATATTTCTGTCTCCTATAAGCTGCTTCAATTAATCAATAAGTCAACGAAACGCACCAAAACAAAAATACGGTCGATTAAACAAGCGATTTTGATGCTCGGCTTAACAGAATTGAAGAAATGGATTTATTTGCTGGCAATGCGTGAAGTCAATAGACGGAACGACACAGATGTATTCAGCGAGCTTATGCGGATATCGCTGTTTAGGGCAAAGGTGTGTGAAAAGGTAGCGAAGCTCCATTACCGGCAAAATTTTTCGGAATACTTTCTGATCGGGCTGTTTTCATTAATCGATTCATTATTACGCAGACCAATGAGCATGATCCTGCAGCAATTGCCGTTTTCCGAGGAAATCGCCGAAACCATTGGCGGAGGAGAGACAGAAATGACGCCTTATTTACAGTTTAGTATCGCACTCAGTAAAGCAGACTGGGAGCAAGTCGAGAAATATGCGGAAAAGCTGGGGCTGGCAAAAGAGGCTGTCCTTCAAATACAGGTAGAGGCCGATGAATGGGTAGAAGAGACATTCGAAAATTATTGACCGAGGAACCTATAGTGGAGACACTATAGGTTTTTTTACGGAAATACGTTCTGACAGCTGTTATATGTAAGGTTTATCTCTTCTCTTTTCAATTGTAAGAAACTTCACTATAATGAAGTTCTCATAATAAGTGACTTTTGTTATAATCATGGCTAAGTTAATGCGAAAAGGTAGGGAAAAAAGTGATTAATGAAAGAAATTCTGCAAAGAATACAATTATTGAATATTTATATGTTATCGCTGGCGCAGCGATCGTAGCAGTCGGCTTTAATGCATTTCTCTTTCCGAATCAAGTAGCCTCAGGCGGTGTAAGCGGGATTAGTACAATCCTGCACGGCCTATTTGGATGGAATGCAGGGATTGTCCAATATGCCTTTAATATTCCGCTTTTTATAGCGGGTGTCTTAGTATTAGGAAAGAAGTTTGGTGTGAAATCGTTGGTCGGTACACTCGCTCTTCCGTTTTTCGTTATATTGACGGAAGATTGGAATGCCTGGACATACAATCCGTTACTCGGCGCCATCTTCGGGGGCATTTTTATCGGATTAGGGATTGGCCTTGTATTTAAAGGAAAGGCTTCCACAGGCGGTACGGATTTACTTGCGCAAATCATTACCAAATATACAGGGCTGTCATTAGGGACGAGCGTGCTGATGATTGATGGGCTGATTGCGATCAGTGCCGCCATTGTATTTGATATTGAAAGAGGGCTGTATGCTTTAATTGGCCTCTATGTCACAACAAAGACGATCGATATTGTCCAGCTTGGTTTCAGCCAATCGAAAATGGTATATATTATAACGAATAAGCAAGATGAAATCCGTGATGCCATTTATAAAGAAATTGACCGGGGTGTGACAAAGATACCGGGAGTTGGCGGCTATACAGAAAGCGAAAAGCCTGTATTGATGGTCGTCGTATATCAGACAGAATTCACAAAGCTGAAACAAATCGTCCAAACGATTGATCCGTCTGCCTTTGTTATCGTTTCGGACGCGTATGAGGTACTGGGGGAAGGTTTTAAACGTGCATAAAACTGCTATAATGGGCAATATGTAAGTAAATTCATCTTTGGAGGGGTTTCAAAATGAAAAAGAGATGGTTAGCAACGTTCATGCTAGGATCGGCGCTGGTGCTTGGAGCATGCGGCGGGGATGATTCAGAAAACGGTAGTTCTGTCGATCCAAACGAGCAGGTGGCACAACAGCGCTGTGCAACATGCCACGGTGGCAACCTGCAAGGGATGGGCAATACACCAGCATTAAATAACGTGGGCTCTCGTTATTCCGAAGAGGAAATTTTGGATATCATTTTAAATGGTAAAGGAAATATGCCTCCTGGTTTAGTAAAAGGTGAAGAAGCAGAAGCACTGGCAGCTTGGTTAGCTGAAAAGAAATAAGGCAGAAAAATAAAGGATGAAAGGAGTTTTTCGGTAAGTACAACTTACCGGAGAGCTCCTTTTCTTATGAAATCATACGTAACCGAGTATCCGATGTTGCAGCAAATCGAAAGAGTCTTTCGATGTAAACGATTCGACAATGGCTGATGGCATGGTAAAATAAAGTGAAACTTCAAGCAGTGGGGTGCTTATTCCTGCTGATTGGTAATAAAGCCAATCAGGTTTTACGAGCAGTGCAACCTCCATTTATGGCTTTTTTGGTCAGGGTATGGGTCAGTACGCTTTTTATGCAGATCACGTACTGCTCGTTAATCCGGGAGAATACAATATGTAAGTTAGAGGATTGGAGAGGTTGCGATGAATCAAGTAACGACAAGAGATGTAATGGAGAAATTCGATTTAGAACTCGTCAGCGGCCAGGAAGGAATTGGACGCTATATTACGACAAGTGATATTTCCAGACCAGGTCTTGAGATGGCAGGATACTTTACGCACTATCCATCAAATCGCGTTCAGCTTCTTGGGAAAACGGAACTTTCCTTTTTTGAAATGCTGCCGGCAACTGATCGGCGCGACCGGATGATGAAGCTATGTGCGCAAAATACACCGGCGATCATTATTTCACGGGAGCTTGAAGTACCGCAGGAGCTCACGGATGCATCAGAAAAAAATCATGTACCTGTATTGAAAACAAAGCTGACAACGACGCGTTTTTCAAGCCGCCTGACGAACTTCCTGGAAAGCAAGCTGGCGCCGACAACGGCCATTCATGGGGTGCTCGTTGATATTTACGGGATCGGCGTTTTGATTATCGGAAAAAGCGGGGTCGGGAAGAGCGAAACAGCTCTTGAATTGGTGAAAAAGGGTCACCGGCTAGTAGCGGATGATTGTGTAGAAATCCGCCAGGAAGCGGAAAGTATGCTGATTGGGAGTCCGCCGCCATTGCTTGAGCACCTGCTGGAAATACGGGGGATCGGCATCATCGATATTATGACGCTATTTGGCGCTAGTGCGGTTCGTCCGTATAAGCGCATTACTCTTATTGTAGAGCTTGAAAATTGGGATCCTGACAAAACGTATGATCGTCTAGGATTAGATGAGGAAAAAATGCGGATTATTGATACGGATCTGACAAAGTTAACAATCCCTGTACAGCCGGGAAGAAACGTTTCAGTCATTATCGAAGTAGCGGCGATGAATTATCGGTTAAAAAAGATGGGGGTCAACGCAGCCCAGGAGTTTTCACGCCGATTAGACGATATGATTGCCTCAAATGATGAAATAATGGATGATTTTTAAAAAAGGAGAATGTTATGAGTTATACATTACTTGCTATTGACCCGATTGCCTTTCATTTAGGCCCTATCTCTGTGAGATGGTACGGAATCTTGATAGCTACCGGTATCGTGCTCGCCTATTTATTGGCTCAGCGAGAGGCGGTGCGATTAGGACTGCATGAAGATTTTCTCGGCGATCTGCTGATTTGGGCGGTACCGATTTCAATTATCTGTGCCCGTATTTACTACGTGTCGATGAAATGGGATTACTATGGACAAAACCCGGGAAGAATCATTGAGATTTGGACGGGTGGTATTGCTATTCATGGAGCCTTAATCGGGGCCTTCATTACAGCTTATATCTTTACAAAAAAACGCGGCGTCAGCTTTTTGCGAGTGGCAGACATCGCCGCACCAAGCATTTTAATCGGCCAAATTATTGGACGATGGGGCAACTTTATTAACCAGGAAGCATACGGCGGTCCTGTTTCACGGAGCTTTTTGGAGAACCTTTTCCTCCCGAATTGGCTGATTGAACAAATGTATATTGAAGAGAAAGGTACATATGTACACCCGACATTTTTATATGAATCGGTTTGGAATATTATCGGTTTAGTTATTCTGCTCGTGGCACGCAAGTTTAACTGGCGCCGCGGGGAAATGTTCTTTTTCTATTTGATTTGGTATTCGGTAGGCCGTTTCTTCATCGAAGGTATGCGTACAGATAGCCTGTATTTGATCGGCGATTTACGCTCAGCACAGGTTGTCTCTATTTTAGGGGTGGCAATCGGGATCATTGCCATTGTCTACCGCCGAATGAATGTAAAGCCTGTCGTACGCTATTTAGATAAGAAGTAAGAAGACAGCGGGATGGAGACATAAAAATGGAGGAACCGCCGGGTATGAAGCAGCATGGCAGCTTACTAAATTCATTTTTTTATAATGGCTTTCATGTTAATGGGTGGCGCCGTTATATGAAAACGTACTGAACAAGGGGAAGCGAAAGGAGCATGACAATAATGATAAAAGCACTTTTATTTGATTTTGATGGCACACTGCTGGATACGAACAGCTTAATTATTGAAACATTTATGCATGTACTGAATGAACGGTTCCCCGGGCAGTACCAGCCGCAGGATTGTGTACGGTTCCTTGGTCCTTCACTTGCAGAAACCTTTAAGGAAATCGCCCCTGATGAAGTGGATGAATTGATCGGCAAATACCGGGCGTGGAATTTGGAGCATCACGATGAGCTGGTAAAAGAGTATGAAGGTGTTGTCGAAACATTGGAGAAACTAAAGAAAATGGGGATTCGTCTGGCAATCGTATCAACAAAGCGAAGAAATACCATTGCGCGCGGACTGGAACTCATCGGGGCAACTCATTTATTTGAAGTAATTATCGGATTAGATGATGTCTCAAATGTAAAGCCTGATCCTGAACCAATTCTCCTTGCATTAGAGAAACTGGGGCTAAATCAAAGTGATGTAATCATGATCGGTGACAATTCGCATGATATACAAGGCGGGAAAAATGCGGGTGTCCGCACAGCAGGGGTTGCCTGGGCATTCAAAGGGAAAGACTTCTTACAGCAGTTTAACCCGGATTATATGCTGGAGCATATATCCGATTTAATTACCATTGTAAAGGAAGCGTAGTGGATGAGGAGAACGGAGCGTTATCGAGTAAAAGGGGCAAATTCATTATGGAATATGTATGAAACGGTATCGTTCTTTAAAGTGATGAAGTGCTTTATCATTATCACGATCGGCAGGTTTGTCCCCTCTTTGCGGGTGAAAAACTGGCTGTACCGAACATTTTTGAAGATGAAAATCGGCAGGCAGACATCTCTTGCCTTGATGGTCATGCCTGATACGATGTTTCCCGAGCGCATATCGATTGGAGACAATACAGTCATCGGATTTAACACGACCATATTAGCGCATGAATATTTAATTGAGGAATACCGGCTTGGTGATGTAGTGATTGGCAGTAATGTCATGATTGGCGCCAACTCCACTATACTGCCGGGTGTGGAAATCGGGGATGGTGCCATTGTATCGGCTGCCACGCTGGTCCACCGGGATGTTCCGCCA
>DEQA01000248.1 GCA_002359075.1 Planococcaceae bacterium UBA3378 | reverse complement strand
GCTTTCTTTAAGTTTTTCGGGATGATAGTGCCGTTTTTAATCAAAACAGTCGGCTTGTCATCAAATATAACGCGTAACTTTTCAGATTTTAAAGAGAGATAACTAATAAAAATCGTCAGTGCGGTCCACCAGATAAGGGAGAGAAGACCATCCCAAAAAGGGGTTTCTGTTTGTGCGGATATTTCAGCCGCTATTGACCCGAATGTAATCCCTGTTACATAATGGAAAAAAGTTAATTGACTTAATTGTTTTTTACCGATAACCCGGGCCAAAAATAAAATGGCGAAAAATGCGCCGGTTGTTCTGAGAATCATTTCCCAAAAATGAAGTTCCATTTTATCCACTCCTTACACGTTATCTTGAGCGATAAGAAGGGAAACTATACGAAAAACAAAATATAGAAAGCGTGGAAAACATGACTGTAATTTCAGCTCCAGCAAAACAAAATAACCCTGTATATGTCATGATGGTACTGATTGGTGTGTGTCATTTAATCAATGATACGATGCAATCAGTCATCCCTGCTATGTTCCCGTTGCTTGAGCGGGATATGGGACTGTCCTATACACAGCTAGGCCTTATTTCTTTTACATTAAATATATTTGCCTCCGTGCTGCAGCCGGTCGTTGGCTTTGTGACGGATAAAAAACCGATGCCTTATGCACTGCCGATTGGAATGGTCAGTTCCTTTATAGGCTTGGCAATGCTGATACTTGCACCGAATTATTGGATGATAGTAGTGTCTGTTTTATTTTTAGGATTAGGTTCTGCCGTATTTCATCCGGAAGGGTCACGTGTATCTTTCATGTCTGCAGGAAATAAACGTGGGTTGGCTCAGTCGATTTATCAGGTAGGAGGAAATTCAGGACAGGCACTGGCACCTCTTATTAGTGCTTTTTTAATTTTACCGTTCGGCATGTATGGTGCTTCGATCATTTTAGTATTGACCGCTATTGGAATTTTCATGCTGACAAAAATTGCTTTATGGTATAAAGCGAGATTAGAAGAAGAAAAACTGGCGAATGTAAAGAAAGTGCTTATTTCCTCGCTTCCGCCATTGACGAAAAAGCAGGTGGGCATTGCGCTTGGACTGTTGTTTACCGTCATTTTTGCCCGATCATTTTATACAACAAACATTACAAACTTTTATGTATTTTACCTGCTGGAAGAGTACGGATTAACTATAAAGGAAGGGCAGCTGCTTATCTTTCTTTTCATGGCCTGCGGTGTAGTAGGAACATTTTTCGGGGGTCCATTATCAGACCGGATCGGCCGTAAAAACGTTATCTTATTATCCGTTGTTGCTCCGATCCCGCTTTGCCTGGCATTACCTTTTGTACCTTTGTGGCTGGTAGTCGTACTGCTTATTGCGATCGGGTCTCTTATTATGATTAGCTTTTCGGTAACGGTCGTTTATGCACAGGAACTTGTGCCTTCTAAAATCGGCACTATGGCGGGCCTGACAGTTGGACTATCTTTTGGTATGGGAGCAATCGGGGCCGTTGCTATTGGTTTACTTATGGACGTGGTCGGTATTGAAAAAACGATTGTAGTAATTTCACTGTTGCCGCTGTTAATGTTAGTCGCTGTAGCGTTGTCGAAAGATGGAGGGCGGGAAGAAGCATAGAATAATATTTTTAGTAAGTAGCTTAGCTTTAGGAATAGGAGGCAGCTGATATGAAAAAGATTTTAGTTACTGGTTTTGATCCGTTTGGAGGAGAAAGCATTAATCCTGCATTAGAGAGCGTTAAACAATTAAAGGGCTGGCAGGTTGATGAATATGAAGTGGAGATCCAAGAGATTCCTACTGTATTCGGGCTTTCCTGCGAACGGTTAATCCAAGCAATAGAAGAAACGAATCCGGAATTCGTCATTTGTGTTGGGCAGGCCGGCGGAAGACCGGATATTACGGTAGAACGGGTAGCAATTAATGTCAACGATGCCCGGATAGCGGACAATGAAAACAATCAGCCGATTGATACACCGGTCATTGAGGGTGGACCGGTTGGCTACTGGTCGACACTTCCGATTAAGGCAATGGTACAGGATATGAAAGAAGAAGGCGTTCCGGCGTCTGTATCCCAAACAGCGGGTACCTTTGTTTGTAACCATTTGTTTTACGGTCTTATGCATTATTTGGCTCAATCTAAAAAAACAGTGCGAGGCGGTTTTATCCATATTCCATTTTTACCGGAACAAGCGGTCCATCATCCAGGCCAGCCGCATATGGCGATGGAGACTATCGTGAAAGGATTAAAGACTGCTATTGTATCTGCTGTGAAGCATGAGACAGATGTATTGATCTCCGGCGGACAGGTGAGCTGACGGGGGAAATGCCGCTGTCTTTTAAAACTTATTTAACCTCACTAAAAACCAACGGCAAAAAAGTCTTACCGTTGGTTTTTATTATCTATAGAAAAATTTTTCACATATCCTCGACAATAAGATAAGTCATCCGTATGGGACCGTGCACACCAACAACCAGCTTCATTTCTATATCGGCGGAATTGCTCGGGCCGGTAATGAAGTGAATGGAGGATGCCGTATCCGGATTTGTCCGCAGCTGCTGGGCGGCCTGCGTCATGCGGGGGACAATCGTACTCTTTGGAATAATGGCAATAGAATTAGACGGCAGATAAGATAACGACCGGCCATTGTCTTTACTTGTTTGTACGACAATCGTACCGGATTCTGCGAGTGTTATATCACTAATGACGATGCCAATATTGGCCTGCTCCGCCAGTTTAATATTGGCGGACCCTTTTTTATAATCCCATTCATGCAGGTGCGGGTGTTGCGTAAGCAGGGCGGTAAGCCCCATCTCCCCAAAACGTGGATCTTTACTATAAATACCAATGCCGTCCCCGTATTCTTCCATCGCCTTCTGAAGTGCCTGTGGGAGCTCTTCTACTGTACATGTCGTAACCGTCGTATGAATGTTTGCACACTGCTCCACCAGAACCTGCACCAGCTCATCTTGTGAAGAATCCTGAAGTACCGCTGCCTGCGGGTTATGCTGCCAAACGCGTTTAGGCTTTTCTGTAGAAGGAGAGCGACCAAGGCGGCTCGCAATCGCAGCCAGGAATTGTTCACGGTTTGCAATTGTCATCAATGGCCACCATCCTTCTTATGTTTTTCAAACCAATCACGGAAACGCTCTTTGTTCGGTGCCGGGAATTCACGAATATCTGTCCATGCTTTTAATGGTCCGGGGCCTTTGGAAATAGTCTCGCCATTGCTAAACGGCTTCATGACAGCAGATGCCATTTTAGAGCCGAATCGGTAAAGGGGGCTCGAGGCAGTGCCAAAACCAAATGCATTCATTAAGGCTGTTTCACTGACCGGTGCGCGTCCTTCGCGTTCTACAATCACTTCCCGATGCTTATGCAGCAGCTGATGAAGCGGAATTTTCACCGGACATACATCTGTACAGGCACCACAAAGCGTTGAAGCATAAGGAAGCTCCTTGTAGTCATCATATCCACCGAGAAGGGGAGAGAGGACTGCTCCGATCGGACCGGAATAGATCGAGCCGTACGAATGGCCGCCAATTTGCCGGTACACCGGACAAACATTGATGCAGGCTGCACAACGGATACACTGCAGGATCGGTTCAAACTCGCTTCCTAAAATGGAGGAGCGCCCGTTATCGACAATGACAAGATGAAACTCCTCAGGTCCATCTACTTCCAGTGCTTTTCTCGCTCCTGTCAGC
Organism: Planococcaceae bacterium UBA3378; assembly: GCA_002359075.1. GTDB lineage: Bacteria > Bacillota > Bacilli > Bacillales_A > Planococcaceae > Lysinibacillus_B. The sequence goes on along the minus strand of DEQA01000248.1, from coordinate 10,509 downwards.
ACGGTAATATAGCTTGTCAGCTTTTGGCCAACTGCGCTTCGTGTCAATAGACTCACGAGCACTTCCATTTCTTCGAATGTTGGGACAAGCCGTTCCATCCCCATAACGGAAATTTGCGTTTTGGGCAGGGCAGTGACGAGGTCAGCATTCCCTTCATTTGTCACAAGACATACAGAGCCTGTTTCTGCGACTGCAAAATTACACCCTGTAATCCCGATATCGGCTGTAAGAAAATGCTCGCGTAATACTTGCCTTGCATGCAGGGCGAGCTCCTCGGGAACAGAAGAATGGGTGTAGCCGTTCTTTTCGGCAAAGACATCCCGAATCTGTTCCTTATTTTTATGAAGGGCAGGCGTCACAATATGGGAAGGGGGATCATGGTCATCTAATTGCAAAATATATTCTCCAAGGTCTGTTTCGATTACTTCACAGCCAGCCTGCTCTAAATGATCATTGAGACTGATTTCTTCGGTTACCATGGATTTTGCTTTTACAATTTTCCTGGCCTGCTTTTGCTTTGCAATTGACACAATGTAATCATTTGCCTCTTCTGCTGTTTGGGCAAAAAATACGTGTCCGCCTTGCTTTGCTACATTCTCACTGAGCTCATATAGATAATAGTCCAGATTAGCAAGGACATGCTGGCGGATTTCCTCACCGTGATTTCGCCATTCTTCCCAGTTACCGAGCTGCTCGGCGGCAACAGCACGTCGTGTTTGGAAACGGTGCTGAGCGGAAGAAACAGCACTGCGCATAAATTCATTTTGAATATTTTCCTCCAGCCGGTTTGGGAACTGCTCATTGGAAATTTTCATTGACATTCCTGTTTCCTCCTTTACACCATATTAAGTATTTCGGCAATATGCTTCGTCTCTACTTGCAGGTTCTGCCGCTGCATTCGTCCACCGATATTCATTAAGCAGCCGGCATCAGCGCCGACTAAATAATGAACGCCCGTTGATTGGATACTTGCAACCTTTTCATCTACCATTTGCTCTGATATGGTGCTCATTTTCACGGAGAAAGTACCGCCAAATCCACAGCAATTTTCCTTTAGCGGAAGCTCAATGACCTCTAATCCCTTTACATTCCGCAGAAGCGTTAGGGGGGCACTTTGCACTTGCAATAGACGGGTCATATGACAGGAGGGGTGATACGTAGCCGTTCCCTCCAGCTTGGCGCCTACATCTTCAATTTGTAATACATCTACGATAAATTGTGTGAGTTCATAGGTTTTCTGTGCCAGCATTTTGGCCCGTTCCTGCCAATATGGTTCATCCGCCAATAAATGAGGATATTCTTTTAGCATATAAGCGCATGAACCGGAAGGGCAGACAACATATTGGGCATTCTCAAAAGTCCGGATTGTATGTTTCATAGTGTCCCGGGAGGCTTTTACATAGCCGCTGTTATAAGCAGGCTGTCCGCAGCATGTTTGGGCTTTTGGAAAATCAACGGAACAACCGAGCCTTTCCAATAGCTCTACTGTGCTTTTTCCGATGTTGCTTTGGAACAAATCTACTAAACATGTAGCAAATAGCGAAACTTTCATGCAATCACTCCTTTTTTCCACTGTACAGGTTGACAAAAAGGAAGTCAACAGGTCATCTGATGACTATGAGAAATGTTCTTTTAGTAGAGTGCTGTATAAAAGGCGAGAGTTTTAAGGAAAAATCATCTTTTTTACCGTGGCGAGGTGGCGGGCCATTTCTTTTTTAGCTGCTTTTCCATTTTGCTTTTCTACCGCTTCGTAAATAGCTACATGCTCTTTGTGCAGCTGTTCCAACGCCTGAGGATTTGTTGCAGCCAGCAACACACGCGTCTGCTTGATCTGGTCGGCAAGTGGTTTGGAAATATGCTCAAGCATTGTGACGAGCAGCTGGTTATCGGCTGCTTTAGCAATCGTCGTATGGAATAAGAAATCAGCTGCACTGCTTGCCTCGTGATCAGTCAATGCCTCGCCCATCGTATGAATCGCCTGCTGCAGGCAAAGAAGATCGTCCTGTGAACGGTGTGCAGCTGCCTTTTCAATGACACCGAGTTCTAGCAGTTCCCGCAATTCAAAGATTTCCTCCATATCCTTTTTGTTAAAAAGAGAGGCAGGCGGCATTTGGATCGTAATATCCTCGGTACTCAAATGCCGGACAAATGTCCCTTCTCCGTGGCGAATTTCAATCAATCCCTTTGCCTGCAGGGACATAAGTGCCTCCCGGATAGCCGAGCGCCCTACATCATAGCTTTTTGCAAGCTGTTCGACAGAATCAAGACGATCACCCGGCAGCAACTCTTTTTTTATGATCTGCTGCTCAATGGCGTCTGCTACTTGTTCATATAATTTTTTTTGTTTAATTTTTTTATACTGCATTATTCCAACGCTCCTGTAATGGATTTGAAAAAAGGAGCTGTCCAGAAAATAGTTCTTTCCGGGCAGCTCTGCTTTTTTTATAAATATAAATATTGATTCTACGGCTCCGGCGGCTGACCGTCATTTCCATCGCAAAGGGGCATATCCTTTTGTTTTCTTACATGCCGGGATTTAATGACGGCTTTGCACCATCCGGAATTTTTTCCGGGTTAACGACCATTCCTTCTGTAATCGTTAACTCATGCATTTTATTACTGTACGTAAATTTAAATATACCATTATCAAAGTCTGTCCCGATTTCCTTGAAGAAAATTCCTTCAATAGAAGCGAATTTAGGGCACGTAAAGGCGATTTTGAAATGGTCTTCTGTCTCGATCAGGTAGGCACGTACACCTTTTTCGTATACATCATAGGAATCATCCTCTGTTGGACGTTTGATGGATACGATATGGAAGTCGACAAAGGGTACTTCCTTCAATAATACATTTAAGAAGGAACCTTTCGTAATTTCTTCCCACCGGCTTTGGGCACTTTGGCCGACGATGATTTGTGTAATATCATAATTACGCGCTACTTCATTGACAACCTTTTGAATAGGGCGCTTCTCATTGTCTTTTACAATAAACTCTTCAACCTGAAGCTCTTCTGCAAGCTGTCTCCATTGCTCAATGTAACGGGATTTTTCCGCATCAAATGCGTCCAGTGGTTTTGCATCTACTGTCAGCACATATAATGGGCAATCCAATAATGTTGCTAGTTTATGTCCTCTACGAATGAGTCTTTCCCCATTTAATCCGTAGTACACACAAACCAAAATGCTTTCATCCAATCGGCCTCTCAAATGCTTCATTTCAGTTTGCACCTCTTTTAAATATTTGAACTTCCATTCACTTAATGCAATAGATAATTCGAGAAAATTAGCATAAATAAGTGAAAAATAGGCTTAATGCAGTGCAAGGCGCCTATTTCTATTGTATACTTGACTAGTATGATATTTTTCGATTTTTTTAAAATAATAAAATCGAAAAAAATACACCATTAAAGTTTACTTTCTTACTATATGAAACCATATTATGAAGTGAGTTAAATCTTTAGTCAAGTCTGTTTCTTATTTTCACCCTTTCCTTCCGCTGTAAACGGGCTTCTGTCTTTATAGGCAGCAGCAGGCTCACTGTTTTAGGCTGCTCTTTAGCGGGTACTTTACCACATGTGTAGAGGAAGTGAAAAAAAGCTACATGATAGGAAAACGCATTCTTGAAGAGGAAGTTCGTCTTTGCTTGTTTGATCGGACAATCATGGCTGACCGACCTGCCTTCAACAGGCACAAAGCCGAAGCCGTCAACTACTATACTTAAGCATAATTGTTTTCATAAAGAATTAATTTGGACACTATTGGGGGGTTTTAGTTTGTGACGATTATTCTTGCCATCTTATTTCCATTTATCATAGCCGCTTGTATTCCTTTTGTATACAGACGTTTTACGAACGTGCATATCGGCTGGCCTGTGCTGGCGGTACCGGTCATCTTATTTGGACTTTTAGCTACATATATCCCTCATATTGCAAAAGGTGAAACCTATACCTACACATTTGAGTGGATACCCTCATTCCATATAAATTTCACCACCTATCTAGACGGTCTAAGTATGATTCTTGGGCTGCTTATTACAGGTGTCGGGAGTTTAGTCATTTTATACTCGATTTTTTACCTATCGACAAAAGAATCACTACATCACTTTTATTGCTACCTGCTGCTCTTTATGGGAGCCATGCTTGGGGTAGTCCTATCAGACAATTTAATGGTCCTTTATGCATTTTGGGAACTAACTAGTGTATCTTCGTTCCTGTTAATCGCGTTTTGGCATCACCGAAAAGCTTCTCGTGCAGGGGCGCGTAAAGCAATGACGATCACTGTTATAGGCGGCGTCGCCATGCTTGCCGGTTTTTTACTGCTCTATGCAATTGGCGGCACGTTTAGCGTTAGGGAGCTCATCTCCCAAACGGATATGCTGCAGAAACATTCGTTGTTTGTACCCGCCATGCTGCTTGTCCTGCTCGGAGCATTTACAAAGTCTGCTCAATTCCCATTCCATATTTGGCTGCCTGATGCTATGGAGGCACCTACCCCTGTATCCGCCTATTTACATTCAGCGACAATGGTCAAGGCAGGAATTTATTTGGTTGCCCGTACAACGCCTATTTTCGGCGGACATGAACTATGGTTCTGGGTAGTAAGTCTTGTAGGCCTCTTTACGCTTTTCTGGGGTTCTTTTAACGCAGTAAAACAATTCGACTTAAAAGCATTGCTTGCTTATTCAACGGTCAGCCAGCTTGGATTGATCATGTGCCTGCTCGGGCTTGGATCTGCAGCATTGCGCCTCGGCTATTCCACAGAGTCGGTCATTTATACTCAGGCAACATTTGCTGCGCTCTTTCACTTGATTAATCATTCAACATTTAAGGGAGCCCTGTTCATGATGGTCGGGATTGTCGACCATGAGGTAGGGACTCGTGATATCCGTCGTTTGGGCGGATTAATGGCACTCATGCCATTTACCTTTACGATCGCAGTGATCGGCAGCTTTTCAATGGCCGGACTTCCGCCGTTCAATGGGTTTTTAAGTAAAGAAATGTTCTTTGCTGCTACATTGCATATTACAGAGCTGAATATCTTCTCACTTGAAGCGTTTGGATTATTGTTCCCCATTATCGCATGGGTGGCAAGTGTGTTGACATTCGTCTACTGTATGATCATCGTAGCAAGGACCTTCCTAGGAAAGGTGAAACCGGAGCGGCTGGAGAAGCCTCCTCATGAAGCACCGTTTGGCATGCTTATTTCGCCATTCATTTTAGTTGCGCTTGTGATCGGTATTTTCCTTTTCCCGAATGTACTAGGGCATTATATATTACAGCCGGCGATGGCGAGTGTTTATCCTGAATTTCCGTCTTCGGAGGAACTGACACCTCATATACATGCATGGCATGGGATTAATACGGAGCTGCTGATGACGCTTGGTGTCATCATATTAGGTGTGATCCTGTACCGTACGCTGAAAAAGTGGCGTCCGATTTACCGCCTTATTCCAGAGCAGTATACACTGAATGCTTTATATGAACGTGTAATTACTACGGGCGAAAATACATCCGGCCGTATAACAAGAAGGTATATGAACGGAAATCTTTCCTCCTACTTTTTGTATATATACATCATTTTTGTAGGGATAGTGGCAGGGTACTTCCTGCTGTCCGATGCATTCAGCTGGGAACCGTCGAAGGATTCCTCTGTTGAATATTATGAGCTGATTCTTGCCCTAGTAATGGTTTTTGCTTCGATCGCTCTGCTATTTGCAAAGGGCCGTATTACATCCGTCTTACTAAACGGGGTATTAGGCTATTCAGTTGCCTTCTTCTTTGTCATCTTCCGTGCTCCGGATCTAGCGTTGACACAGCTCGTTGTGGAATCTGTTACAACAGCGCTGTTTTTGATCTGCTTTAAATTCCTCCCAGCGTTGAAATCGGAAAAGGCACCAAAGGCTATTGTTTACTCAAAAGCGCTTGTGTCTATTTTGGTAGGGGCCACGGTGACATTAATTGGATTGACGGTGATGAATTATGAGGAATTTGCCGCCATTTCCGTCTATTTTGAAAATGCCTATGAGCTGGCTGGCGGTAAAAATATCGTAAATGCCATTTTAGGTGATTTCCGTGCATTCGATACGATGCTGGAAGTAGTCGTTCTGTTTATTGCAGGGCTTGGTGTCTATACACTGATCAAATTAAAGGGAAAGAAAGGAGATACAGACATTGAAAATAAATGATGTCATTTTGCGTACAGTCGTAAAGGGAGTCGTGTTTATCGTATTGACGCTCGGTGTCTACCTTTTCTTTGCCGGGCATAATGAGCCGGGGGGAGGATTTATTGGCGGTCTTGTTCTTGGTTCGGGCATTGTGCTTTTGTATATTACCTTTGATATTGAGACGGTTCATAAAGGAATGCCCTTTGATTTTAAAATGGTGGCGGCACTCGGTGTGCTTCTTTCTACAGGAAGTGCCATCGCTGCCCTTTTCTTTGGCGCTCCGTTTTTAAAGCAGGCAGATCGTTATTTTGATATCCCGCTGCTCGGCAAAACCCATTTAACAACAGTCTCGGTTTTCGAAGCGGGAGTAGCTTTGACGGTTATTGGAACATTGGTAACCATTATTTTAAGTATAAGTGAGGATGGATAGTATGGAATCTATAATGATGATATGTATTGGCGTTCTTGTAGCGGTCGCCACCTATTTAGTCCTCTCTCGCAAAATCCTTCGTGTCATTCTCGGCACAGCCGTATTGTCGCATGCCGTACATTTGCTGATTTTGACAGTGGGCGGGCTGAAAAAAGGAAATGTCCCGCTGCTCAGCCAGTCGGATGGTCCTTATACAGATGCACTGCCCCAGGCGCTCATTTTGACAGCCATTGTTATTAGCTTTGCGGTGACAGCCTTCGTTCTTGTTTTGGCCTACCGTATGTATAAAACAAATGGTACAGATGACTTCAGCGAGTTGGGGGGCCCAACTGATGAATAACATTATCGTACTGCCGATGATTGTTCCGATTATCACGGCGATTTTCCTTGTATTTCTTCGAGATTTCATTAAGCTTCAGCGTATTATCAGTCTTTTGACAATGGGATTTGTCATCGGCATTACCGTTTTGCTATTAGGCGTTGTGCAGGCAGAGGGGATCATGAAGCTGGATTTCAGCGGCTGGCTCCCTCCATACGGTATCCTCTTTGTAGCTGATTCCTTTGCGCTGATTCTTGTATTGACGGCTAGTATCATTACGTTCATTTGTTTGATCTATGCCTTTGCTTCCATTGGTGAGCGCCATGAACGGATGTTTTTCTATCCGTTTGTGCTGTTTTTAATCGCCGGAGTCAACGGATCATTTTTGACAGGGGATATTTTTAACCTGTTTGTTTGCTTTGAAGTCACGCTGCTTGCTTCATATGTACTGGTTGCACTGGGCGGGGAGAAAATCCAGCTGCGGGAGTCACTCAAGTATGTCCTGATCAACGTCGTCGCTTCCTGGATGTTCCTTGTCGCACTGGCTTTCCTTTATGGAACAGTCAAAACATTAAATATGGCGCATATCGCACAGCGGGTCGCAGAATTTGGCCAGGATCCGGTTCTTACGACGGTTGCCATCCTGTTTTTGATGGTCTTTGCGTTAAAGGCAGGGCTGCTGCTGTTCTTCTGGCTGCCAGGCTCTTATAGTGTCCCGCCGACAGCTGTACAGGCACTATTTGCCGCATTGCTGACAAAGGTAGGTGTCTACGCATTATTCCGTACGTTTACATTGATGTTCCCGTTAAATCAGGAAGTGACACAGCAAATTATTGGGGTAATGGCGGGGATCACAATAATAGCAGGCTGTATGGGGGCCTTTGCCGGGAAGGATGTCCGCTCAATTGCCACATACAATATCATTATCGCAATTGGTTTTATCCTCATCGGGCTGGCTACCGGTACTGAGACAGGCTTTGCAGGAGCTATCTATTATTTGGTTCATGATATGCTTGCAAAAGCACTGCTTTTCCTATTAATCGGTACGATGGTGTATTTAACTGGTGAAATCATCGTCAAAAGGATGAGCGGCCTTATTCGGAACTATCCATTGTTCGGCTGGATTTACTTTATTGTCATGTGCGCGCTTGCCGGTATCCCGCCGCTAAGCGGTTTTATAGGGAAGGTGCTTATCGGCCAGGGTGCCATTGAGGGCGGAAATTATGTGTTGCTGGCAATAGGCTTTGCTTCTAGCATCATCGTATTATATTCGCTGTTACGTATTTTACTGGCATCATTCTTTGGAGAGACGACGATCAGTGAAGACCACCAAAAATCAATTCCCAAATTGTCCATGACGGCCTTTTCTTTATTGGCTCTCTGCATTATCAGCCTCGGAATAGGGGCGGAGGCTGTTTCGCCATTTGTAGAAGACGCAGCCAAGACATTGGCCGATCCAAGCATCTATATAAATGCTGTTTTAGGAAATAACGAGTAAGGGAGGGTGAGCATATGTTAAGGCAATTTGTATTAAATTTATTTATCGCAGCATTATGGTTCCTATTAAAGGATGATCCGCAGGCCGACTTTTCAACATTTGTAGCAGGATTTCTAGTAGGGATCGTTATTTTGTATGCGATGCACCGTTTTTTTGGTATACGCTTTTATTTACAGCGTGTCGAAAAAATTATTCAGCTCATCCTCATCTTTATTCGGGAGCTTATTTTATCGAGCATATCAGTGCTGAGGTGCGTGCTCTCTCCAAAGCTGAATATTACACCAGGGATTTTCACATATGAAACAAAGCTGGAAGGCGATTGGCAGATAACTGCGCTTGCATTGCTTCTGACACTTACACCCGGCTCTGTCGTGATGGAAGTATCAGAAAATGGCAATCTTTTTTACATCCATGCGATGGATCTGGAAGAGGCAAAGGATTCGGTTGTTCGTTCCATTGGAAAATTTGAACAGGCCATTTTGGAGGTGACGCGTAATGATTGAGAAAATAATGCTCGTATCGCTTGCACTCTTTATGGTAGCAATTGCCCTGCTCCTATATCGCATTATAAAAGGGCCAACACTGCCTGACCGTGCGATTGCCATTGATACAATGGGCGTAAATCTAATCTCTGCCATTGCGATTGTATCGATTGTCCTAAAGACAAAAGCATTTTTAGAGGCGATTTTAATATTAGGTGTGTTAGCGTTTATTGGAACGATTGCCTTTTCAAAATATATTGAAAGGGGTGTTATCGTTGAGCGAAAGTCAAGGGATTGAATGGTTTGCTGTATTACTGATACTTTTCGGCTCTATTGTCAGTGTGATTAGTGCATTTGGAATGCTGCGGCTGCCTGATGTCTATACACGCTCACATGCGGCGACAAAAAGTGCGACGCTTTCTGTTTTGTGCTGTCTGCTTGGAGCTTTTATTTATTTTTGGAGCCATGACGGCTATGTCAGTGTCCGTTTAATACTGGGGATCATCTTCACATTTATTACGGCACCGGTGGCAGGGCACCTAGTATGCAGGGCTGCTTACCGTTCGCGTGTTCCGTTGGCGGAAGGCTCAGGGGAAGATGCACTTAAAGAGGTGCTCTTCGGAAACGAGCCTGAAGAGGAGCCAAAGGATAAGTTAATGGAATATAAAGTTGAGGAAGATTTATCTCCAGAAAAAAAAGACCATAACCAAATGTAAAGAAGGGGTGCCTCCAGCGAGGATACCCCTTTTTGGTTTAAAAAAATGCATGTTATCAAGCAATTATTAATAGAATGAAAGAAAAAGTCCAGTGTAAACATTTCCCGTGGAGAGTAAGTGTTTATACTCTATACTTGTATATTTTGGAATATATACCTATGATAGAAAACATGATGCTGGATTTTGCATTAGATTGATAAAGAATCGAGCGGTTTGATGTGAAAAGATTAAGTAGAATCATCCTGTATATAGTTGCTTTACTATTATTTTTGTACGCTAATAATAATCTATTGGTGACAACGGAATATATAATAGAGTCCGGCAGGTTGCCCAAAAGCTTCGATGGTTTCCGGATTGTGCAGGTGAGTGACTTGCATGATGCGACATTCGGAGGCGGCCAGCAGCGGCTTGTAAAGAAAGTAAAAGAGGCCGATCCGGATGCCATTTTTTTGACGGGAGATTTGATAGATAGCCGGCGCTATGACTTGCAGAACAGCCTGGATGCCGTGAAACAGTTTGTGGAGATGGCAGATGTCTATTATGTACTGGGCAATCATGAGGTGGCAGTAAATCAAACAGACGAAATTTATATGGCTCTTGAAAGCCTCGGTGTACATATATTACCGAATCAATCGTTAGAAATCGAGCGCGGCGGGGAACGCGTGGCGATTATCGGAATTGAAGATCCGCTTAAGGGAAAAGAAGTGCAGGAAATGCTGGATAAAGCAATGGCCGGTACCGAAGAGCATACCTATAAAATCCTATTATCCCATCGCCCGGAAAAATTCAAAACGTATGTGGAAAATGAGCTGGACGTTGTGTTTACAGGCCATGCACACGGAGGCCAGGTGCGGCTTCCCTTTATTGGCGGGTTAGTGGCGCCCGGGCAAGGCTGGCTGCCA
>DEQA01000094.1 GCA_002359075.1 Planococcaceae bacterium UBA3378 | reverse complement strand
AATTCATATAAATGCTCAAGCATGTAGTTCCAAGCACCTTGGTTTTTCGGTTCTTCTTGTACCCACACGATTTCTTTCGCGTTCGGGAAGCGGGAAACGATTTCTTTAACCTGCTCCGCTGGGAATGGGTAAAGCTGTTCAACACGCACCATATGCAGGTGGTCAAAGCCTTCCCCATCTTTTATGCGATCTGCAAGGTCGATTGTTACTTTACCGCTTGCAAGAAGAATTTTTTCAACCGCTTCAGGTGTATTACCTGTTGTAGGCTGCTCAATTACTTCCTGGAACTTACCGTCAGCAAGCTGTTCAGCTGAAGCTGCAGCGAGCGGATGGCGAAGAAGGCTCTTCGGTGATACGACAACCAGCGGACGCATACCCTCTGTACCCAGCATACCAGCTTGGCGGCGCAGTAAGTGATAGTAGTTACCGGCATTTGAACAGTTTGCAACGAACCAGTTGTTCTCAGCAGATAACTGTAAGAAGCGTTCCATACGGCTTGAAGAGTGTTCTGGACCTTGGCCTTCATAGCCGTGTGGCAATAGCATTACTAATCCGGATTTTTGTCCCCATTTTGAACGTGCAGCAGAAATGAAGTTATCGAACATTACTTGTGCCATGTTGGCAAAGTCGCCGAATTGTGCTTCCCAAATAGACAGTACTTTAGGATTTTCCAGGTTGTAACCATATTCAAAGCCTACAACACCTGCTTCAGTTAACGGTGAATTGTGAACTGTAAAGGAAGCATTCGCTCCTGAAATATGATGTAACGGTGTAAATGTTGATCCATCGTTTTTGTCATGAAGCACTAAATGGCGTTGTGAGAACGTACCGCGCTGTGCATCCTGACCACTAAAACGGACCGGATGGCCATCTTGGATAATCGTTGCAAACGCTAATGTTTCAGCATGACCCCAGTCGATCTTTTCGCTTGAGAATGCTTCACGGCGTTTTTCAAGAATTTTACCCAGTTTATTTTGCGGCTGGAAGCCCTCTTTAAAGTGCAATAATTCTTCGTTGATTTTTTCCAAACGACCGAATTCTACAGCTGTATCGATCTCAGGGAAGGAAACTTTTACTTCCTCAGGCATTTCAAGTTGTTTATGTTCATCTTTTTCTGCCATTTCCTTCACATGGTCATAGGCAGCCTGCATTTCAGCGTATACTTTCGTATCAAGGGCTTTTACGTCCTCCATGGATACTAGACCAGCTTCCGCCAATTTTGTACCGTAAAGCACACGGATCGGATCATGTTTGGATACTAATTTATACGTATCCGGGTTTGTTACTGTCGGATCATCCGTCTCGTTGTGACCATAACGGCGGTAACCGATTAAATCAATTAAAATATCTTTGCCGAATTTTTGACGGTAAGCTGCTGCAAAGCGTCCCACTTGTACAACTGCTTCCGGCTCGTCAGCATTCACATGAATAACTGGCACTTCATAGCCTTTTGCAGGATCGGAAGAGTATACAGAAGAACGGGAATCATATGCTTCCGTTGTAAATCCGATCATGTTGTTTGCGATGATATGGATTGTTCCGCCTGTAGTGAAACCTTCTGTCTTCGCGAAGTTCAACGTTTCTGTTACAATCCCTTGACCCGGGAATGCCGCATCGCCATGGATTAAAATGCCAAGTGCTTTATTTCTATTGAATACTACGCTGCCTGCTTTTGATGTATCATCCTGTGCTGCACGTGTTGTACCAAGCACAACTGGTGCTACAACTTCTAAATGAGATGGGTTATAGGCAAGTTTTACGCTCATGCCTGATTCGCGTGTGTAAGAGGCACCCATATGATATTTCACATCGCCAGTCCAGCCTTTTGTAATTTCAAGACGGCCGTCTTCTGGGAAAAATAAATCATTGGAAACATGGGCAAAATCAGAGAACATCATGTCATATGGTTTGTTTAAGATGTGTGTTAACACATTTAAGCGGCCACGGTGAGCCATGCCGATTCGGACATTTTTAAGATTTTCTTTTTCTACTGCTTTAATAATTTCATCTAATAATACGATTTGTGTGTCTAACCCTTCACCCGAGAAACGTTTTTGACCGACAAATGTTTTATGAATGAATTTTTCAAAGTTTTCTACACGAGTAAGGCGTTCAAGAAGCGCTTTCTTTTCCTCGCTAGACAACGTTGATTTCAATGTGCCGTTTTCAATTTGGGATTGAATCCAGGCAAATTCTTCTTCATTTGATACTTGACTATATTCAAATGCAATTTTATCTGTATAAACGGACTTTAAGAAGTCGATTGCTTCTTTGCCATTTTTCACGCCTGCCGGTACTTCTTTGAAGAAAACAGTTGCCGGAATGTCAGCTAAATCGGCCGCTGATAAACCGAATGCGCTTTCATCAATAAGAGCAGTGTTTAATTTACGGTCCTTAAGTGGATATAGATCTGCTGCTAAGTGACCCTTTGTCCGAATTGCTTCAGCAAGCTTTACAGCTGCCAATACTTTTTTATAGTCACCTTGTGCTGTACCTGTTGCAGCAACAGCCACATCCACACCTTCTACTTGTGGTGCACCATAAGCTTGGAATAATGCGACTAACTCAGCATCTACTTCTTCAGGAGACTGCAGATATAGGTCATATTGCTCTAAAACATAACCTAAGTTTGGACCAGCAAACGCTGACCAAGGGGAACCTGCAGAGTATACATTGTTCGACATGAAAAATAACCTCCAACTTTTTGCCTTTTGGCAGTTCCATTTATTAATTGTTGAATCTATATAATAATTTTCCATTCCTCACTTAATATTCCTATGAAAGAAATCATTGCGTGAAAGAACGTTTTTTCCATTTCAATCTTACTACTCTTCACAAAAAATACAACTCTTTTTAGCAAAATAAGCAATTTTTCTCTCGAACTAAAAAAAAATAAAAATAATTCATGCAAATCACTACATTTTTAATACTAGACGTATTAAAAAAACGGTACCTTTTCCAATTTTACTGTG
>DEQA01000340.1:81725-82991 GCA_002359075.1 Planococcaceae bacterium UBA3378 | reverse complement strand
AAAGTCAAAGAAACTTGAATCCCCTTCATTTTTTCTGCTTATAAATCATACTAAGAAACCGTCGATTTCCGCTCCAGGCGCTACGCTTTCCACGGGCACGGCCTCAGCCTTCTCCCTCGCTGCGCTCAGTCCGGGTGCTTCGGCTCGTGCTTTTCCCGTAGGAGTCTCCGCGCCTTCTGCTCCAATCGCCTTATATCGGCTACTGAAAAAGAATAGTGCTTTTAAATTCCCTACTATTTTGAAGTGATGATATCCATGATGACTAAAACCAAATCAATAAACGTGAACATCTTGAAATACGGTTGAACAGCTTGTCTCAACGGACCGTCTAGCAGGTTTTTATCTGGATATGGAAAGCTACCTAAATGAAATAACCGTGTCTAACTTTTAAGGATTACTTCACTTGTGGTAGTTTTTTCTGTTTTAAATATTCTAGTAAAAAGAATTCTTCTCCAGTCTTCCTCATTTAAACTTTTTCTTATATTCCGCCGGTGTGTAGCTCGTATATTTTTTGAAGCAAATACTGAAATACTGTGGATTGCTGTATCCTACCTGTTCAGCAACCTCATAATTTTTCAGGTTTTCCACACGCAGCAGCTCCATTGCTTTTTTCATCCGTAATTCCAATAAGTAATCACCAAAATTAAAGCCTTTCTCCAGTTTAAACAGGTTGCTCAAATACGGTGTGCTTACATGAATGAGCTTCGCTACTTTTTGCAATGTCAAATTGCTGTCGCCGTAGTTCTCCTTCATATATTGGATGGCAAGATCCACATGGCTTTTATAGTCATTGTCTTCTTTTTGGTACATAAGCTCGGCCCACCGCTGGATCAGCCGCCGGATCACCCCCATCATATCGGCCAATGTATCCATTTCCATGACTTCTTTAAACATTTCCGATGAATTGAAGCTTTTTACCTCTTCTTTATTCCATTTTTCGATTTCAAAAAACAGCATCGTCATATATTTAAGCGTAAAAACCTTTAAATCCGTTAATGAAATACTTTTATTTTCCACTACCGCCTCAATGAATTGATCCAATGTCTCCTGAACTTTTTCAGGCACGCCCTGCTTAATCTGAACCGCTACTTTACTTTCTAAATATTGAAATTGACTATCTGATTTTTCACTTTTTGCGACAGTCTCCTCTATGGAAAACAGCTTGCCCGTGCCCATAATATGCCTCATATCCATCGCCATTCTTGCCTCGATATAGGAATGGCTGATCTCGAAAAGATTCGCGTATGTCCTGCCCAGTGTCATCGT
>DEQA01000340.1:69556-81616 GCA_002359075.1 Planococcaceae bacterium UBA3378 | reverse complement strand
ACGTGCAGCACATGCGATTTTCCTTCACCGAAATAATGAGACGCCTTCTGTACAAGCTGTTCCTTTAAAAAGAGACTATGATCTTCACTCACATAGGTATAATTGATAAGCAGTATGGAATAAAACGCGCCTTCAAGCTCGACCTTTAAATCAGCCAGTTCCTTTTCAATGTCTAATTCGGCATCATCGTTTTCTATTTTACGGAAAAACTTTTGCTGCAGAATCGGCATGGAGCTCGTGATCCTTTTTTCTTTCTCCGCTGCTTCTTCCCATTCAGCTGCCGCCTCTATCGCCTTTTGCAGCAACACGGATGTATCCACCGGCTTCAGTAAATAGTCAAATGCCTTCAGCTGTATCGCCTGCTGGGCATACGTAAAATCCTCATAGCCTGTCAAAAAGATAAATCGTGTATCCGGTGTTTTGTCCTTCAGCTGCCTCACCATATCTAACCCGTTTAAAAAAGGCATATTAATATCTGATATCACAACATGCGGCTGCTCTCTTTCAATCAGCTCCAGAGCAAGCTCCCCATCACTTGCTTCCCCCGCGACGACAAAACCATTCTGTTCCCATGGAATGGCCTGACAAATACCCCGGCGGATAATTTTATCATCCTCCACGACAACTACTTTATACATCCTCATTCAACCCCCTTGTTGCTTTGGAATGCTGATACTAATCGTTGTACCTACCCCTTCTTCACTTGCAATGGTCAGCCCGAACTCTTTGCCGAATTGAATTTTAATCCGTTCATTTACACTTTTCAGACCGATGCCGATTATCTGATTCTTTTCCTCATACATAGATGCCAGCTCGTTCATAATAACTCGCAATTTCTCTTTGTTGATGCCATTTCCATTGTCAGTCACATGGAGATGAATCACATCATCAGTCTCATATCCTTTAATGAGTATGTGTCCCTGGCCGCGTTTTTGCTTCACCCCGTGGTAGATCGCATTTTCAATTAACGGCTGTAAGGATAATTTCACGATTGGATACGGAAGTATACTAGGCGCTACATCGATCTCATAGGAAAAATCATCACCGTATCTCATTTCCTGAATATATAAATAATTACGGATATGCTCTATTTCTTCTTCTATCGAGATGACGTCACTCCCTTTACTAATGCCGATACGGAAAAAGTTAGAAAGAGCCGTGATCATTTGACTCGCATCTTTTGTCAGTCCCATATCACATAAACCCTTTATGGAATAAAGCGTATTGTAAAGAAAATGCGGATTGATTTGTGACTGCATGACCGCAAATTCCAATCGCCGTTTCTCTTCCTGCTCTAAACGAATTTGGTCCATTAAAAGATGGATTCGTTCCATTAAATCCGTAAATCCATTGTGAAGAACTTTCATTTCTTTCGGTCCTGATATTACCTCTTCAAGTACAAGATGGTTTTCCCTCACTCTTCCCATTTGATTGGCTAACTGGTCAAATGGTTTAGAGATCAGTTTTATGACAATATTCGTCAAGATGACGACTAATATGATCATGATCACCATAAGAGCAATCGTGAAATGCTTTATATAGCTGATTTTGCTCAGCAATTCTTCCTCTGGAACGACCGCAGCTATTTTCCAATTATTCGTCTTGATCGTGTCATATACAACAATCATTTTTTTATTGATATCATTTCCATACGTAAACTGCCCGCTTTCACTCGCCGTATTTTGTAATTTACCGAGCGTATCTTTGTCCAGTTTATACTGGTTGTCCAGCTCTTTTGATTCATATTTGCCATCGGGACTGATTAATGTTAAATAACCGTTTTCACCGATTAATGACCGATTTAAAATGCCTTCGAAAAAATCCTCCCGTAAATTAAATAAAATAAGTCCTTTTGCCGACGTATTATCGAGTGTGAGCAGCTTATACGTAGATAATATATTTCCTTCTTGACTGAAAATCTCGTTTTCATGAATATTACGCCAGTAGAAATTCTCGCTGCTCTTGTCGTAATTCATAAAATACTTTTCATATTCAATATGTGGATTGCTATTGTACTCGCTGTTATAAAGTAAAAAATCCCCTTCATTTAAATCAATGAGCACCGATTCCAAAATCGTATTATAGCGCGAATAAATAATTTGCAGATTTTTATGTAGCGGAATGTAATCCTCCGGGACAATCTCTTCTTTTTCCTTTACCAATAACCCCGTGATCCTGGAATCATACGATAAGGAAACAAGCTGTGAAAAAACATCCGATAATGTATAGTCTAAATAATTTTTCGTTTGGAATATCGTATCCGTAATGTTTTTGTATGCATTTTCCTCTATTTGAGCTGTTGCCAGCCTCGCAGATACTAAGCCCGTAGTAAAAATACAAATGATGACAATCGGTAAATACAATGTATTAATAGTCGATTTGAAAGAGTAAAGAAAGTATTTCTGAATAAAGTATTTTATTTTATTTTTAATTAACACCAGCCTCCCTTATAATATTTTAAATATTTACACTAATTAAACAATAACTTATTCTAAATGGATGGTAAATAACATTTCATGTAAATAATTCATTATTATGTTTTATCGCCATAACATAGGGTTGATTTCCGTTCTGGCTGGACGCTTTTTCGCGGGGGCACGGCTCCAACTAAATGATTTCGGGGATAGACCCCGAAATCATTGGATTTTCCGCACGTGCTGATCCCCAAGGAGTCGCCAGCCGCCACTCCAATCAACTCGTTGTCATACTGGCTTGTCATCCTCATCTTATGGTGAGGACCTAAAAGTCAACTAATATGGGCGAAAACCTCAAAATGCTCGGACAGGAAAGGGCAGTATTTCGTAATATTCGCTCTGTCTGTGTTATATCAACTGCCGCCTGCCAAGCGAGGTAATCCAAGCTTTCCTATTCTCCCCCACGTTTTTCATTATTTTTACCACTGCTGAAGGAATATATCCTGCAATCAGCTTCCATGCACTTTTATGAAGCCATTTTCCTCGTTTCCCGATCGATTAAACTATAGATGACCGGAACGATAAACAGAGTCAAAAGTGTTGAAGTAAATAATCCGCTGATTACTACAATTGCCATCGGTTGGTTCATTTCTGTTCCTTCCCCAATACCCAATGCCAGCGGAACAAGCCCGAGCATTGTCGTAAGCGCCGTCATTAAAATAGGGCGCAAGCGGTCCTGTGCACCGACAAGGATAGCATCATACGTCCGGTAACCTTCTGTCTTTTTCAAGTTTATATAATCGACAAGGACGATCCCGTTATTAACAACAATGCCTACAAGGACAAGAATTCCGATCACCGCCGTAATGCCAAGTAATGTATTTGTCAGCCATAGGGATGCAGCTATCCCTATTATCATTAATGGCACACTTAAAATCATGATAAATGGATATCTGAATGATTCAAATTGGGCTGCCATGACAATGTATACTAATACAACCGCTAATGCGACGGCAAGATACATATCGCTCTTTGCACTTTCATAAAGCTCTCTGTCCCCGCTGAATACAATGGATGTTTCTGAAGGCAGGTCAACCTTGTCAATTGCAGCATCCACTTTTTTAGAAATACCGCTTAATGATTCTGTATTTTCATATTGCAGGAAAAAGGCAACAGCAGCTGCCTGATCTGACCTGCGGATAGCTGTCTGGCTGGCAGCGATCGAAACGTCCGCTACATCCTGAAGCTCTACAAACACCCCGGCAGATGTACGAAGCTTCATTTGTTTAACAGCCTCTATATCTGTTTTAAACTGGTCGCCAAATCCTGTGTAAACCGATAATACTTCCCCATCTTCCGCCAGAATTTGAGTCGTCAATGCCCCCCGCATCATCGAATAGACGGTCTTGGCTATTTGGGCCGGCATCATTCCGTATTCATTGGCCGCCTCACGATTGACAACGATTTGGATTTCATCAGTCGTTGCATCCAAATCAGTCGTCACCTCTAAAATGGCCTCATCCTTTTCCAATTCAGCCTGTATTTCCTTGACTGCTTTATTTAATCGGACTTCATCCGAATCAGTCACTCGAAAAGTCATTGTATGCGGCGAAGAACCTGTAGAGGTGCTTAACGAGAACGCCACTTCCCCCCTGTCCCCGACAATTTCCTTCACATCCTTCTCAACCTCTTCCGTGAATTCAAAAATGGAACGCTCCCGCTCTGAAAGAGGGACAAGCTTCACATATAGCTGCGCTTTGCTTGAAGCTGCCGTTCCGCGTGAAAGAGATTGCTGATCACCACCGATCAGACTTACTAATACATCTACCTCAGACTCTTTTTCAATCCGATCCTCCACTTGGCTGATTACTTGTTCTGTAGCAGAAAGGGACGTTCCACGTGGCAGATCAACGTTCACTGTCACATACCCCTCATCTGTCGGCGGAAGGAATTCCGTCCCCGTCTTAAACAGTACAAAACAGCTTGCGGCAAATAATATACCGACTGCCAGCAGTACGGGTAATCGATGCTGCAACGTCCAGTTCAATGCTTTGCGATAGGACCCGTAAAATGATGAATTGGCACGCTGTTCGTTGCCATTTCCTTTCTTTGCACTCAAAAACCTGCTGGCAAGCATCGGTACTACGGTAAGAGCTACAGTAAGCGAGGCTAGAAGGCTAAAGGAAATGGTAAGCGCAAACTCGGTAAAAATTTGACCGATGAGCCCCGAAGTGAAGATGACGGGAACAAATACAGCTACTGTCGTTAATGTAGAGGCAATGATCGCTATACCTACTTCCTTTGTCCCGATGGAAGCGGCCTCTTTTGGTGATTGACCGAGGGCAATATGCCGTTCAATATTTTCGATCACGACTATGGCATTATCAACAAGCATTCCTATTCCAAGGGCCAAGGCACCCAGCGTTAAAATGTTCAGCGAAAAATCCGCAAAATACATAAGAACGAATGTCACAATCACCGAATAAGGAATCGCAATGCCGACAATGATAGGGCTTCTTATCCCCCGCAGGAAAATAAATAAAATAAGCATGGCGAAAATAGCCCCGTAAAGCAAGGATGAGGTAATATTATCGATAGCAAGCTCGACATAATCTCCCTGGTCATATAAGATATCTGCCTGGACACCTGAAAACTCCGGCTTGTCCAATAGCTCCTCCAGTGCAGCCTTAAATTGTTTCGATACTTGCGCCGTATTGGCACCGGACTCTTGTAAAACTGACATCAATACCGCACTTTGCTCGCCGGCACGCGTAATCATTTCCTGCTCCTGCTCTGTCCGCTCGACGGTTGCGATATCCTTCACTTTTATTTCTTCCCCCGTTAACGGATTCACAGAAAGTGTAAGATCCGCTATCTCTTCTGCAGAAGTGAAAGTACTCAGTATACGCGTCGTCAGCATGCGCCCTTCCTCTGTATTCACCGGTTCACCGGGAAGAGAGATATTATTCGCCTGAATGAGCTGAACGATATCGGATTGGGCTAAATGATGCTCTTCCATTGCTGCTGCATCCAACGCAATTTGAATTTCTTCCACAACTTTTCCTGATACGTTCACACTGGCGACACCCTCCTGCCGCTGCAGCTCCAATTCCAGCTGCTCTGCAATCGACCGGATATCTATCTCGTTTTTGTCAGCGCGTAAGGCGAACTGAATGATCGGTAATTGGGAAGGATCGAATTTCAAAAAGCTTGCGTCCGCCTCCTCGGGAAGATTCACCATATCGAGCCGTTGAAGGACATCCGATTGGACTTCCTTTATATCAGTGGACCAATCAAATTCCAGTACAATCAGATTAGTGCTCTCTTGGGAGGTCGATTGCAGCTTTTTTATCCCGGGTAATGTAGCAAGGCTGGATTCTAATGGCTTTGTGACCTTTTCATTGACCTCTGCAGGACTAGCGCCCGGATAAGTCGCCACAACTACCCCAATCGGCGGATTCAAATCCGGAATAAGCGTAATCGGTATTTTCAACAATGACACTACACCTAATAAAATGACCAATACCATCGTTACAAACGTAAATACAGGTCGTTTTATTGAAAAATCAGTTATTTTCATCTATAAGTCCTTTCTAGACGTATGCCTGCTTACTCTATTTCGGTTTATGTCGGATTATTCCCTTTTATGGCAATGGAAATCTTATCTCTACGAAGCTATGTTGCCTTATTTTAGCCAAAAATTCAAATTTCTCTTCCTTATTGTCTAACAATGGTTGTAAGGTAACGATATGTGCGGAAAACAGACTGATCCGAAAATCCATTTTTTCATTTACAAAAAGCATGCCTGTACCGGCAGAAAGTGTTCGGTACAGCAAAGAACAATAGCGATGCAGCAAATTAAAAAAGCGCTGAAAATTTTCAGCGCTTTTCATGCAAGAGACCATTTTTAAACGGGTCTCAGTAAAATTACAGCAGGCTATATAATTTAATGTTTTCATTTTTCTCTGAGAACCATCGCATGGCAAACTCATTTTCAAATAGGAATACAAGGTTCTCATAGCGGTCTTTAACAAGCATTGAGCGGGAGGAATTCATCGAATCCTTCACATCTTCCTCGTTTTCAATCCATCGTGCCATTTTACTGCCAATCGGCTCCATGCGCACTTCTACGTTATACTCATTTTTCATCCGGTGCTCGAATACCTCGAACTGTAACTGACCAACCGCACCGAGGATCACTTCCTCTGTATGCAGTGTCTTAAAGTATTGAATAGCACCTTCCTGCACGAGCTGCAGTACCCCTTTTTGGAACTGTTTACCTTTCATCACGTTTTTCGCTGTTACGCGCATGAAAATTTCAGGGGTAAATTGAGGCAGTTTTTCAAATTGGAATGTCTTTTTGCCGCCAACAACTGTATCACCAATTTGATAATTCCCTGTGTCATATAGACCAATAATATCACCGGCAACCGCCTTGTCCACTGTTTCGCGGTCATCTGCTAAAAACTGCGTAGATTGCGTCACCTTGAAGGACTTGCCTGTACGGGCGAGCGTCATGTTCATGCCACGCTCAAATTGTCCTGAAACAATCCGTACAAACGCAATACGGTCACGGTGAGCCGGATTCATATTCGCCTGGATTTTAAAGATAAAACCTGAAAACTCCTGATGCTCCACCGGGTCAATAAACTGCTCATCTTCCGTGATGCGCGGCTGCGGCACAGGGGCAAATTTCAAATACGTATCAAGGAATGTCTGCACACCGAAATTTGTTAAAGCCGATCCAAAGAACACAGGTGTCAGTTCCCCGCGGCGGATTTTCTCCTCGGAGTAGGCATTCCCCGCCTCATTTAATAATTCAATATCATCCATCGCCTGAGTATAGTAGGACGTTACTTTCATTGGATGATCGACTGCCAGCTCCCCGTTTTCATCTACCGGCAAATAGCGGTCTGTTTCTTCCGTACGGAACTGTTCGATTCGCTTGTTGTACCGATCATAAATACCAAGAAACTCTTTACCCATACCAATCGGCCAGTTCATCGGATATGCCTGGATACCGAGCACTTCCTCCAGCTCTTCGATAAGCTCAAGCGGCTCCTTGCCTTGGCGGTCAAGTTTGTTGATAAATGTAAAAATCGGAATACCGCGCATTTTACATACTTTGAATAGCTTTAATGTTTGTGCTTCAATCCCTTTGGCTGCATCGACTACCATGACAGCGCTGTCTACTGCCATTAGTGTCCGGTACGTATCCTCCGAGAAATCTTGGTGACCCGGTGTATCCAGAATGTTTACACGGCAGCCGGAATAGTCAAACTGCATCACTGAAGATGTTACCGAGATCCCACGTTGTTTCTCGATTTCCATCCAGTCGGAAGTCGCAAATTTCCCGCTCTTTTTACCTTTTACTGTTCCGGCATCGCGGATAGCGCCGCCGAATAATAGCAATTTCTCTGTAATCGTCGTTTTACCGGCATCAGGGTGACTGATGATGGCAAAAGTACGACGTGATAATATATCTTGTTCTAACGTCATTCAATTCGTCTCCTTTTTCAGCGGATAGGCAGTTACCTCTTCGTACATCCGCACGGGAAAAACACCATTCATCCCTCTTCTTCAGGACAGGTGCCTTTCTTACATACTTTCTTATTTTAAAAGAGTTATACTGCCCGTTACAACCTTTTTTGCTCATTCTTCATAAATTTACTAAACGACATCATTGTCTGGTACAACAAATAGCCGATCAAAATAGCCAGTGCATTCAATATGACATCATCAATATCGGTGCTTCTTCCGATAAAATACTGCACTCCCTCAATAAATAACGGAATGCCAAGGGTCACAATAAACATCCTTCCCCATTTTCTGAAAGAACGCCATACAAGAGGAATGAAAAAGCCGAACGGAATAAAAAGGACCACATTCCCGGCCAGATTATAAAAGGCAATACGGACAAGCGGCCCGTTCAGCTGCTCCGTATAAGCAGAAATCGTAGTAAAAGGGACGAGATTATTGCCTCTATAAGTATGGGTAACCAGTTTGATATGACCGTCTTCTATCCAAAATTGTGGAATAATTGTTTGTGAAAAAATGCTGACACTATAGAAAAAGAATACTATCAACACTATTTCTCTACTAAAGCTCTTTTTCTTGTTTCTTAACCAAAGAAAACGCGCAATTACATAAACCGGTGTCAGGATTATGCAATAAGCCATTGTGCTTTGTAAAAATTGTTCGATCATCCTGTTCACCTCTTAATGTATCACGTTTTATTTCCATGAAAGTTTCCTTATTCATCGAAGGCAAAAGAGCAGCAGGACTAAAGCAGGCAACCAAAAAGAAAGGGCCTGTCCATGTAGGACGAGCCCCATCTTGTTATACAAACTTTACTTTACCCGCTTCAATGGCGATTTGTGCATCGCTGTGAGGATATTTTTTGTTCTCGATAATCTGATAATCCTCATGCCCTTTTCCGGCAAAAATAATGATATCGCCAGGCTCTGCAACTTCCACCGCATGCCGTACTGCCTCGGCACGGTCACCGATACACGCATAATTGTCATGAAGCATGCCTTTTGCCAGGTCACTCGTAATACTGTCATATGCTTCATAGCGTGGGTCGTCTGTTGTCAGTACAACATAATCGGCTACAGAAGCTTTCTCAGCCATCGCCGGTCTTTTTGACTTGTCCCGGTTTCCTCCTGTTCCCACAAGGAAAATAAGCTTGCTTCCTTCCTTTTTGTAAGGAAGTGCTGCATCGATTGCTTTTTCAATGGCATCCGGTGTGTGCGCATAATCGATGAAAATTTGAATCGGCAGCTCCGTATTCACTTTTTCCATGCGCCCTTTTACAGGGGAAAGATTTTCAATTTGCTCTATAATCAGCTCTAGCGCAAAGCCACGGGAGTAAAATGTTGCTGTAGCAGCCAGGATATTATAGACGTTAAATTCCCCCAGCAAATGCATCGTTACCGGGAACACTCCCTCAGGTGTCAGCATATCAAAATGGGTCATGCCATTTTCATAGCGGATATTTTGTGCGCTGAATAATGCCTCGTTTTTCAGGCCGTATGTCCAAATAGGAAACGGCGTCAGCTTTGCATAACGCTCACTCCATGGATCGTCTGCATTTAATATAACACTTTTATTTTTCGACAGGTCCTGTCCAAGCTGGGAAAACAGCAGGCCTTTTGCATTGCCGTATTCCTCCATCGTCCCATGGAAGTCCAGGTGGTCATGTGTCAGGTTGGTAAAGATCGCTACATCATAATCAACCCCCGCTAAGCGGCCAAGAACGAGACCATGTGAGGATACTTCCATGACCATCGCACGGCAGCCTTCCATTTTTGCACGGAAAATCATTTGCTGTGTATTCAGCGCATCACTCGTTGTGTTGGCTGATTCGTACAGCACCCCGTTTAAATTAAAGCCGATCGTGCCGGAAAGGGCTGATTTTTCCCCAAGTCCTACTAAAATGTTATGAATGATGCCGGCTACACTCGTTTTGCCGTTTGTACCGGTTACGCCGATCATCGTTAAATCATTCGATGGATAATCAAAGAACTTTGCCGCTAATAGTCCCAACGCCCGGTCTGTATTATCGACAACAACCTGGGCAACGTTTCCTTTTAAATCAAGAACACGCTCTGTTACGACAATCGTAGCCCCTGCGTCCACAGCTTTCTGCGCAAAATCATGCCCATCTACTGTGTACCCTTTAATACAGATAAAAAGCGTACTTGGCTGAACACCGCGCGAGTCTATGGCAATATCTTTAATATTATTTGGCAAACGCCCAATGATTTTTTTGTGCGGAAGAGCGCTTAAAATTTCTTCTGCATACATGCTTAATCCTCCATTTCAACTAGTGGTGACATAATATAAGTGTATATGAGCTGTGCTGTAGCTCTCAACGAGTCAATATGTGTACGTTCATAGGCATGACTTGACTCTATCCCCGGTCCAAACAGTGCATGGCGGATATCGTACCCTGCACGGATGGCAGCGGAGGCATCTGAGCCGTAATATGGATAAATATCAAGCTTATAATCAATGTTATTTTCCTTGGCTAATTGTACAAGGTGACGGGTTAATTCATAGTGATAGGGACCACTGGAATCTTTTGCACAAATGGAGACCGTATACTCATCGCTTGCCTGGCCATCCCCGATCGCTCCCATATCCACCGCTATATATTCAACGACTTCATTCGGAATATTCGAGTTTCCCCCATACCCGATTTCTTCATTATTTGAAATGTAGAAATGCGTTGTATATGGCAGTGTTATGTCGTTTTCCTTAAGATATTTTATCATTTCCAGCAAAAGTGCCGTACTCGCTTTGTCATCTAGATGGCGGGATTTAATGAAACCGGTTTCTGTCTTTTCAAACCGCACATCAAAAGATACAAAGTCTCCTACTTCAATCCCTAATGCTCTTGTCTCTTTAGAGGAAGCTGTCTTCGCATCAAGTCTTACCTCTATATGGTTTTCATCCCGTTTTAACTGATCTGCCCCGCGGTATACATGGACCGTTGTTTCATGCATCAAAATTGTACCACGAATTTTATCACCTGTAGCAGTATGAATAGTACAATTTTCCCCTTCTACCGCATTCCAATTAAAACCGCCGATCATCCCCAGCTTTAACCGGCCGCTTGGTTTTACTTCTTTTACAATAGCCCCTAATGTATCCGTATGAGCTGTCAATAGACGCTGCTTTTCTTTATTTTCCCCGTCGAATGTGACAATCAGGGCGCCTTTATTCGTCTTTTTATACTCAATCCCTAAACTATGTAGATATTTGCCCATATAGCGCATAATCTCTGTCGTATAGCCTGAGGGACTTGATATATTTACCAATTTTTCTAACAAAATCACAGTGTTTTCTTCATTAAATTTATAGTTCATGTCAAATACCCCCTTAATTCTATTTATCATAACAAAATTCAACGTTTCTCGACATAGGGAAATCATGTATGATGAAAATATTAACGTGAGTCGAGGTGCAGCATGCAACAATTAGAGATTTTGCATAAACGTAATTTATTCATTTACTTTTCGCTGACCATTGTTTTCTCTATCTATTTTATAACAGTCATTGCAGGAATATTTGAATATCACCATTTTTATCCCTTTATCGCCGGTATCGTCATTATGCTGGTGGGCATTTTATTTTGTTTTAAAATACCGCCTTCTATTATGCGCTTTATTTTGTTAAGCGTATGGGATGGCCTTATTGTATGCAGTATAATAAGCGACCAGAAAATCTTTGCTCTTTATTGGTTCCTGTTTTTCATTATTATGGCAAGCATTTATCAATCTTTCATTATTACGATGATTGTATCGCTTTGCAGTGCCGTTCAAGCTGCCTTCCTTCTATTCTTTTTTTTCAGGTCCTTGCATCTCCCGTCTTCGTCTGTCAATCAGATGTATATGTTCTTCCTATTGTTGATCGTCATATTAGGAACTATACAAATAATCTATATACGTCAATTTTGGAAAAAGGCCGAGCAGCATAACCTGGAGAGAGAACGGAAGCTTTCTTCTCAGGAAGCCTACTTACAACTGTTTTTCGAACAGGCGGAAGAAGCGATTGCTGTATTTGATCTGGATGAAAAGATAATCGAAGTAAACCCTGCTTTTGAAAGATTATACGGCTGGAGCCGGGAAGAGTGTATCGG
>DEQA01000340.1:36518-69518 GCA_002359075.1 Planococcaceae bacterium UBA3378 | reverse complement strand
CCCCCTGCCAATAAAGCAGCAGCACAAGAGCGTGTAAAACGGTTGCTGGAAGGTGAAAGCTTTCACCTGCTGGACACGCAGGACATGAGAAAAGACGGCACAATATTTGATGCCCAAATTTCTTTATCCCCTATCTATAATGAATACGATGAAATGATTGCGTTCTCTGTTATCTCTCGTGATCTTTCACTTATTAAAGAAAACGAGCGGCTGATGATGCAATCTGAAAAGCTAAAGCTGGCCGGTGAAATGGCTGCAGAAGTAGCACATGAAATTCGTAATCCGATGACCGTTGTTTCAGGGTTTGTCCAAATGATAACTGCTGATAAGGAATCACCTTATTATGGCTATACAGATTTGATTCAATCGGAAATTGAACGCATTGATACGATTATCTCAGACTTTCTTATCCTTTCACGCCCTCAGGCAGATACATATAAGCCGGTCGATATTTGCCCATTGCTGGATGAAGTAACAAAGCTTTTTTCAATAGAATTACATAATCGCCGTATTCATTTCTTTATGGAGATGGAAGAAAAAACAGCTTTTATTTTTGGAAATGCCAATCAGATTAAACAGGTGTTTATCAACTTGCTGAAAAATGCAATGGAGGCAATTGAAAAGGAAGGCAGCATCCATATTCTTTTACGGAAGGATCAGGAGCATATTATTATTTCTCTGAAGGATTCCGGCATCGGGATCCCGCCACATCTGCTTGAGCGTATTTTTGAGCCTTTCTATACTACCAAATCAACAGGTACGGGCCTTGGGATGATGATTACTAACAAAATTATTACAGAGCATATGGGTGGCATTACCATATGCAGCAAAGAACAAGTTGGAACAGAGGTTTCCATTTCGCTTCCTCTTTTACCATCAGACAAGGAAAGCTTGAATACACAGCAAACGAGTTAGCTTTAAGCCTCCTGTTCAGCCATTGTTAAAATGCCAATCCAATCAAAAATCAGAAAAAGAATTGGGGGTGTCCGGAAAGTAAAAACTTTCCAAACACCCCCTTTTCATCCTTACCATTATTCATTAACTTACAAACGGCTCTTATTTCATAAATGCCCGCACCCATTTTACTTTTTTCTTATATGGCGGGAATAGAAGATTGTTTGCCAGCTTCGACGACCGTTTTAAAATTGATTTTGGATGTGTAAAGTTTTCAAAGCTTGCCTTCCCATGATAAGCTTTCACTCCCGAAGGACCAACTCCGCCAAATGGCAGGTGGACGCTTCCAACATGTGTTATGACATCATTTATACAGCCTCCGCCAAACGGCAGCTCCTCTAGGAAATATTCGATTGCCCCCTCATTTTCAGAGAACAGATAAGCGGCAAGAGGTTTTGGCAATTGCCGCACACAATGGATGACTCGCGGCAAGTCCTCATAAGCCATAATCGGCATGATCGGACCAAACAGTTCCTCTTCCATTGACGGGCTGGACCAATCGACATTTTCTAAGATGGTAGGCTCAATATATAAATCAGCGGCATCTGTCCGGCCGCCAAATGTTATATTTTCAGCTTCCTGATCCAAAATAGACTGCAGGCGATGAAATTGACGTTCATTAATGATGCGGCCGAAATCCTTGCTTTTCTGTGGTTCTTTTCCGTAAAACTGTATAAGTGCTTTTTGCAGCTTTTGTACAAACTTTTTATAAACAGAACGCTGCACAAGCACATAATCCGGTGCTACACATGTTTGTCCGGCATTCGTAAATTTCCCCCATGCAATGCGTTTAGCAGCAACATCAAGGTCTGCCGTTTGATCGACAATCGCCGGGCTTTTCCCGCCCAGCTCCAAAGCGATCGGTGTCAGTCTTTCAGCAGCAGCCTTTGCTATGATTTTGCCGACAGCTACACTTCCTGTAAAGAAAATATAGTCAAAGGAAGCATGAATGAGCGCTGTTACTTCCTCCTTCTCGCCTTCTACTACACGGACATAATGAGGCTCAAATGCTTCCGCTAAAATCGTTTTTAAAACCGCTGCTGTATGGACGCTCGACTCCGAAGGCTTCACAATCGCTGTATTGCCTCCAATAATAGCACCGAGTAACGGTTCCATCACAAGCTGGAACGGATAATTGAACGGACCGATGATCAATACTACACCGTAAGGCTCCCGCACAATAAAACTTTTGCCCGGCTGGATCTGAATGGGTGTTTTTACTGCCTCAGGCTTCATCCATTCCTCTATATGCTCCAGCATATAAGAGATGGAGTCATAGACAATTCCGATTTCTGTTGTGTAGGCTTCAAATTCACTTTTATTCAAGTCCAGCTTCAAAGCTTGAAGCACATCTTTCTCATACTTTTTAATCGTTTCCTTTAGTTTGATAAGCTGTGCTTTGCGAAATTCTACATCCTTTGTAGCCCGTGTAAAATAATATGTACGCTGCTCTTCAATCATATTTTCTACATCTGTCTGTGTAAAATTCATCGTCTATTTTCCCCCTCTTTTTTTAATTTGAATGCATAATCCAACTGTTTGCTCACATATTAACTATATATACATTACACCCGTAATGTTAAACCCTTTTCGATGAAACATGCTGCTACAAAAAGCGTAACACTTGCACTGTATGTTTACAAATAAAATCGCTAGGGTACAGTTTATCAACAACACGGAGTATTTATATATCCACTAAACGAAGGAGGCAATTTTTATGATTATTACAGAGACATGGTGGGAGACAATTTTTTCTGGCGTACTCGCAGTCGGAATCGACGAGAAAAAACTGCATCAACTAGAAGATGAATCATTCCTTTATTTCAAGGAACAATTGCCCGAAATTCAAGAAGAAAATGAAATGTAACTAAATAAAAATGTACTGTAAAGCGCGGACAAGCTGATTTATAAGCTGGCTGCGCTTTTTAACATGGTTTCATGCCCTGCTTTGCATTTCCTTCCCATCCTTCGTATAATCGCTAAAGAGATGGATTATGAACACGGGGGAACGTCATGTTTAGAAAATTTACAAAGCTGTATATGGTTTTTTTAGTAGGTTTAATTGTTATAGGAGGAGTTAGTATCTTTCTTTCCGGGAAACCGAACGAGGAGGAACTGGCAAGTTTAGAAGAGCAGACTGCCAAAAAAACGCCTGGTTACGCAACCATGACCTCACTTTCTCAAATTGCCGAAAAGCTTCTTATGGAAGATGCTGTTTTAGACATTCAGGTCTCTCCTGACGACAATCAGGAGGAGGCACTGCTGCAGCTGCAAACAACTGAATTTGCAACAGAGGATGCGCTTCTGAAAAATACATATAACATACTGCAGGATGTTCAAAAGCTTGAGTCGCTTCATACGTTTACTATTTCCTGGTTCAGGCTGCAGGAAAATGAAAATACCGAAGTATTGTCCCTTACACTGACAAGAGAGGCACTCGATCAGGTACATACGATTCGCTATAGTGAATTACCTGCCATTACTTCTGTCTATGAGAAAGACAAAACGCTGCCATAAGTAGTGCCCCTAAAGGAAAGAGCGCATGGTAGGCATGATCATCAGTCTGCCTTTTCTCTTTCTTCTTAATGAGCAAAAAAAGGCTCCTGCTCATGAATAATTTCGTATGAATCATCCCTCTGCTATTCTTTCCATTCCATTGTATCTAGGCATGATCAAAAACAGTATGCTTCCTTTATAAAACATCAAGCCATATAGCAAAAGTGCCGTTCCCTTATCAAATACAACAAAAGCCTTTTCCCTCTCTATCATCCCAGCATAAAAATCCTTTTCTATTTTTCAGAAGAAACGTCTCCACTCTTTACCTAGTGCATAGCTATCGCTATTTTATAATAGGAACATGCCTGTCTATCACATCATCCGCCCTATTTTTCTGCCTATATTGAATGGAAGCCATACTATTGAACAAATTTATTTTCCTTTCCTGCTGTGTTCACGTTTGTTTTTATTAGGAGAAATAGGTATATAACTATACAGACGAAGACATATCAACATATGTTAATAAGGAATCACATTATAGGAAAAAGGAGGCTTACCTATGTACGGAGGAAACTGGTTCAACCAAGGTAGAGGCGGCTGTGGCCGACCGTCTCATCACTTCCCGTCCCACACTTTCCCAGACAACCATGAACAGCCAAGAGTTTCACCGACACAAGAATTTGTCCGCACAAATATTCACAACACTTATGTACCACATATCCATCCGTCCCATACTACAACAGTCAACAAACACATGATTCATAATCAGCACTTTTTCCCGCACACTGAATCTGTAGTAAATGAATGCTACGAAACAAATACAATGTGCGGCATGCCACGTTACGGCTGGGGTTCCTCAAATAGAAGATGGCGATAACGCTTTCTGCTGTTGCCAGGAGTTTTGGCAGTCTATAAAAAAGCCGGTACTTTCTGTTCTAATACGAACAGAAAATACCGGCTTTTCAATAATGATCGTCCTCTCCAGTTTACCGACAGAGACGTTTTAAGCTATAGAAGCATTCATTTTTCCCAGTGCCTGACGAACTGCTGAAAGCGCAGCAATCAGTTCCTGTTTCTGCTTGCTTGTAAAGAGATTATAGTTAACATAGTCTTCCTTCCCAACCTCATAATAGGCAATGGCTTCATTTAGCGCTGCCACTTTCTCCGTAACAGCCTCCACCTGCTCTGTATGTGCACGCGCCATGAAGATTTTCACGATTTCCTCCAGAGCCTCGATATTGGCTTTTATGTCATAAAGATGATTTCCTGCATAGCTTACTTCCTTTTCTGCCAGCTGCTCATCTATTATTTGAGCCAGCATTTCTTCAGTGTCATCTACTAATTGCTGGCCATCGAGCTCCACTTTCGGCAGCTCTTCATTTAGCTTTTTAATATTGGCCACAAGCTCCTCTGCCACCGCTTCATAACCGACAGTTTGCTTTTGCTCGAACAAGCCATATTCCAGAAGGCGGAAACCTGTTGCTTCCTCCTCTTTGCCGGCAGTAATTGGCATATCGATTTGTGCATCTAATTCAGCGAAGCTAGCTTTCATCGGCTGCAAATGCTCATAATACATACGGACAAGCGGGTACAGCTTCTGGGCTTCCTCAAGCTTTCCTTCCTTTACATATCCCGCTAGCATTTCTGCATCGGTAATGAATGCCTCCATCTGTTCTATCGCAAATGTGCGGAACTGCTCTGCTTCAGAAGATAAATCGATTTCTTCTTTTACTACTTGCTCTTCTTCTGTTTCTTTTGCTTTTTCACTGCCACATGCGGCAAGTGCAGCCGTTGCCAAAATAACAGCGGCAAGCCCTTTTTTAATTGTCATTCCTCTCACCTCTATTAATCCATCTTTTCTATTACCTTTGCATGTACGACAAAACGTTCCCCATCATTTACGGATGTCGTGCATGTTGAAAATGTCACGATTCGGTCCTCTGCTCTAACTTGCACTGGCATAGTAATTTCAGATCGACTTTGTATCTCTTCTAAAAATGCAGCATATGATTCATCAGTAAAATCCGTTTCAATATAATAAAAATCAGTCGTTGTTTCATACGCAGCAAATACCTCAAGCTCATAGCGCTTTTCAGGCGTTTCGTAAAGAAAAACCGGATGCCCCTTTGCATAGGACTGGTCAGCAAACTTTGCTAAATTCCCGAACATCGTTCCGTTTCTAAGCACATGTCCATAAAAAATCGTATGCCGGTCAAGTAACAGGTTATTGCGATAATCCATGAAAATACTGCCCCCGCGGCTTTCTTCATCCAAATAATTATGCCGCAGATAAAACTCGTTATCCGCTGCCTGCAGGACAGGATTATCAAGCCTTGTCCCCTCCAGTGAGAGCCAGCCTATAATACGCGAGTTTACTTCCCGTAGCTCATCCAGCTCCTCTTGGTTGGCAAAATGCTGGATTTCCTCTAGCTCGTTATCAATTTGCACATACGAATACATATACTCAACAATTTGCACACCTGCATATACCATCACTACAATGCAGGCCAATTGAATAATTTTCTTCATTATTCCATTCCTTAAATACTTAACGGCATCATATAAAGGCCCAGTTCCTCATCTTCATGAAACACTGCATTTACACCGTATACTTCTTTGATAATTTCTTTTGTAATGACGGTCTTCGGCTCCCCTTCTGCTACAATCTTGCCCTCATTCATTAAAATAATGTGGTCGCTATAGCGAATCGCCTGATTGATATCATGTAATACCATGACAATAGTAAGGCCATGTTGTTCATTTAAGTTTTTCACCAGCTCTAATAGCTCTAGCTGGTAATAAATATCCAAGTATGTTGTCGGTTCATCCAGACACAGCATTTCAGACTTTTGAGCTAGAGCCATGGCAATCCAAACACGCTGGCGCTCTCCACCGGATAATGCCGACAAATCATTTTCACGCTTTCCAAGCAGGTTTGTACAGGATAACGCCCATGTAACTGCCTCTTCATCTTCCTGTGTTTTCTTTTTCAGCAACGAGGAATAGGGCATTCGTCCGAACATGACAAGCTTTTCCACAGTCAAGTCCTGGGGAGTCTCATTTTGCTGATAAACAATAGCAAATTTTTTAGCAAACTCCTTTGGCTTGTATTCCACGAGGTCTCGATTTTCTAGACGTGCTTGCCCCTCCATTGGACGGTTGTTGCGGGCCATGACATTCAACAGTGTGGATTTTCCGCAGCCGTTTGGACCGATAATTGTTGTAATTTCCCCTTTTTGTATCGCTGTTGTGACACCGTTTAAATGATGTTTTGTGCCATCATGCGAAACAGTCACTTGATTGATTTCCATTTCGTTTGTCACTCTTTTCTATTTATCTTTGCGGATCAGGAAGATTAAAAATGGTCCACCGATAATCGCCATGATCGTAGATGCGGGGATTTCCATCGGAGACAGCATCGTACGGCCGAGTGTATCAGCCAGCAAAATAATGAATGCCCCCAATAGAGCCGTGAAAGGGATTAATATTTTATGATCATGGCCGACCAGTCTGCGGGCAATGTGCGGCACAAGAATACCGACAAACGAAATAACCCCTGCGACCACAACAGAAACTGCTGATAATAAGACAGCGACAGCTGCTATGGCAATGCGCGCGCCCATCACATTGAATCCAATGCTTTTAGCGGTCTTATCAGACAGTATAAGCACATTGCACCATGCATACATGGCAAATGCGAGAACAAGACCGATTGATCCGTATGTAGTAATGACTGTCACATCATCCCACGTTTTTAAGGTCAAACTGGATGTAATAGCACCTGTTGAAGAGGCACCAAAGCTTATAAGGGATTCTGTCAAACCCGAGAATATAGCATTAATCGCAATCCCGACGAGAATTAACTTTAGCGGATTCAACCCCGACCTCCATGACAATACAAAAACGAGCAAGCATGCAACTGCTCCCCCGGCGAATGCTGCAATTGGCGAAAAGAAGAAGTATGTTGGGAAGAATGAAACAATGAACAGCTTTGTAAAAGCAGCTCCTGAAGATATCCCGATAATTCCTGCATCTGCCAGCGGATTTCGCATAATTGCCTGTAAAAGTACCCCTGCTACTGAAAGAGCCGCTCCTGCAAAAATAGCGACAAAAATACGAGGGAAACGCAGATCTCGAATAGCTGCCATTTTCTCATTCGTGCTGTCGAATAAGCCTGTGATGAATTCCATATAACTGATTTGAACACTGCCAGTAGTAGCGGCATATATAATGGTCACACATAACAATGCCGTCACAGCAATAACACTTACTATTTTTTTCGTCACAACAAAACACCCTTTATTTCCTGTCTATATAAAATCGACAAAACCGGTAAGGCATTGCCGGCCGGTATTACTTGTTATAGAAAATATCTACCAAAGTATCGAGGGCTTCTGGTACATTCAAAGCAGCCGTTGTTCCGAAAAGCTCTTCCTCCAAGTCATAGACACGGTCATTTTTTACAGCATTAAAATGCTTCCATACATCATTTTTTTTGAATTCCTCATCAAACATTTCCACTACTTCTTCCGGCATACCATGGGCCAAGCGCAGAATAATATCCGGATTGGCGTCATATAGGTATTCTGTATTGGATGCTAAATACTCTGCATCCTGTCCAGCCATCACATTTTCTCCGCCTGCAATGCGTACAAGGTCTCCTGCATATGAATTTTCAGTTGCCACTAAGTAGCTGCCTGGCACACCAAGGAGAATTAGCACTTTTGGCTTTTCCTTTTCGTCTGCAGCAAGCTCTACTTCTTCGATTTCCTCCTTCAGTTCATTCACCAACTCCTCGGCTTCCTGGACACGGTTATATCGTTCGCCAATTTCCTCAATTTCCTCCAGCATACTATCAATACCTGTCAAATCAACAAAATCAACCGGGATTTTATACTGCTCGAACGAATCCTTCAAATCATATTCCAATGTGGATACGGACAATACCTCTGTGGGATTTAGCGATTTGATAATTTCTGCATCCGGGCTCATTGCATTTCCAATCGTTGGCAGTCCGTCGAAACGTTCCGGCAACTCCTTTTCTGTTTCTGGAACAGCAACCGCATCAAGATTCAGGCGGTCCAGAATTTCGGCAAGCACTACCGTCCCAGCAATAATACGGTGCTCTTCCTGTACGTCTGCCTCTTTATTTGCCGAATCGTCTGCTGTCTTTTCCTTAGAGCCTGCATCACTGCTGCATCCTGCAAGCACAGCTATGGTAAAAAGTAAGCCCCATAACCATTTTTTCATGTCTTTTCCTCCTGCTTATTCAAATTGAAGTAAACTTTCATCTACTAAAAACATGACCGATGGAAATCTACGTCAATTGAATAGTTGTAAATATGACAGTAGCTCCCTCTCACATGGGGAGGAAGCTGTCTGTCTACTACATGGTTTATAAGTTTTTAAGCACTTCCAAAGTATTATTTAATACTTTTGCCATTTGGTCACGAGTAAGTGGTGCGCCTGGATTTAGTTTGCCTGCAGAACCCGTCATGATGCCAAGTGCATTCAATTGCGCTGTCGCTTCATTTAATTCTTTATCATTTGCAGGTACATCACTGAATGGCATTTTTGCATCAGCTACTGGCTCGTAGCCTTCCTTCACTAATAGACGATAAATCATTTTTGCCGTTTGGGCACGTGTAATCTTGTTATAAGGTGCAAATGTCTCTTTGTTAACCCCATTGATGACACCATAGTTGTTCAGTGCCTTGATAGCAGAAAGTGCCTCTGCATCTAATTTTGCAATATCTTTGAAGTTTGTTGTCTCCGGTACTTCAAGATCCAATGCACGGAATAGCATTAATGAGAATTGATAACGTGTTGTTGTATTATACGGGTTGAACTTCTCGCTATCTTTGAAAATACCTTGGGAATATAAAGAAACAATAGCACCATAGTTCGCTAGCTTTTGGATATCTTCAAATGGATTCTTCATACCGCCGAATTGCAGCTGCACATTGTATTTTTCATCATATGAAAAATCACCGACACGCACTGATAAGTCTACAGTCGCTGTATAAATTTTTGATAGGTCATCAACTGATACTGTGTAAACCTTTACTGTATTACCGTCAACAACTTTCTCTGATTTCTTAGCTACTGTAGCACCTTGTACAGTAAAGTCATTTAAATGCTGGCCTTCTGGGAATGTTACATCTACATCGTAGCCAGTTTCTGTTGCAGTTACTTCTACTTTATCCGCTAAGTACTTTCCATGCATGATTGATAATTCAGTTGAGCCGTCTTGGTAAACATAAGCTGGCAAAGTTTGCAGCTCATTAGCATTATCCTCTTTTTCCGGTAAATCTAATCCTTTATCAACAGCAATTTTGAAATCGTACCATTTATCGTGTGTACCAGCTACTACATGTAATTTTGCTGTTGTTAAATCATTTAATGATGCTAATGGCAGACGAACAACATGCGGATATTCTTTTGAAGAACCGCTCACTGTTTCAGCCGCTACATATTTTCCGTCCACTAATACTTCGTATGCCACGACCATTGCATTGCTTTTTTCAGTCGCTTGAATTTCCAAAGCATATTTTCCATCTTTCACGATTAACTTTGCCTTTGTCTCTAAATGGCTAGTAATTGCTTTATAGTCGCCTTCACTAGTCTTCGGATCATAGGCATCAAACGTTACTTCGTATTCACCGTCAGCAATTTCACCGTAAGGAGTAGCAGGCTGTTCCGGCTTTACTTCAGGTTTTTCTTCTCCAGCTTCTTTGATGGTAGAAGGATCAGCAGTCAAGGTAAAGTCAATATTTCCATTATAATAAGAAGATTTAATTGTCATCGCACCTTTAACCGGAGCGAAATCCTTACCTACAGGAATCCATACTACCTTCGCTCCATCAACTGTGCGGATGACAGATTCTTCTCCAATTTTTGCATCTGTAATCATCTCCAGGGCAGATTCGCTAATTTCCGGTTGGATATAATATTGTCCTTCCTGTTCAATTAGCTTACCAGGGCCTTTTACAAAACGGGAAATCATGCCTGTCTCATCTGTAAGCGTAAAGTCAATCGTACGTTCTGCTGTTTCAGTCGTTGGAGCAGTAGCCTTTGTTGTTGCGTCCGTTCCATTTACGTTTTGTGTTTCACCTACATTTGCCGATACTGCAGCAGGTGTAATAGCCGATACAGCCATTAATGTTGCTAATGCCATTTTTGTGTTACGGTTCTTTGCCATTGTGTATTCCTCCTGATTAATTTGTTTTTGCTTGCTTTGTGCGAATAAAAATTATTGCGGCTACCATGAATGCCGCTAGAGAAGCTAACGGCAATGCATCGCTCGTCTCTGGATTTTCTACCTCTTCACTTTGTGTTACATTCTGTTGATCCGTCTTTTCTGCTGTTTCTTGTGAAGTGTCTGCCCCGTCCACCTTTTGTGCTGGTTTTGACTGTTCAGATGTAGAGGCAGCATCTTCCTTCCCACTTGTAGTGGCAGGCTGTTTATTTGAAGAAGTATTACTTCCTGACGACGAAGATTGATTTGGCTTTGTCTCGGTGTTAGTAGAAGGAGCAGCTGCTGGAGGCGTTGCTTCCTGTTGTGGTTTAGCCTCTGGCAGTCCTGAACCATCGAATACAAAGTCTACACTATAAGCGTGATGATAATCGATGTCCTCTATGTCTATCTTCATCCCTACTGTCAATGGATTTAATGATTCAATACTAAACTGGACAACACGTTGATCCGCTCCTGCATTTGAGCTTACGACAGATGCCCCTCCTGGTGGAGTGAACTGTGTCACCCAAGAGCTGTTTTTAATTGTCAGTTGAATCGTCAGTTTCCCATTATTTACTGTAAGCTTAGCGGGTTTTAAAAAATAGTCATTTGCCATAGAAGCAGAATTGCTTCCCGGCTTATTCACCTGATAATTCACATTGTATGTACCATCAGCGACTGCAGCATTGGTAGTAGTCGGCAATACGGGGAATAACATGAAAATTACAGGGACCATTGATAGGAAAAACTTTCTCATTTTAACAAGTTTCCCTCCTTCATAAATTGTTTTCCAACTATTAGAATGCCATAAATAAGATTTATTCTCAATTAGAATTCCATTTTCCCTTTCAATTTTGTCATATACCAACAACTTTTCGTCACATTTTTCCGGAAATAACGAAAAAACGCCACCCAAATTAATGGATTCAAAAACACCAGCATATCCGTCGAAACAGCAATCCACGTGCCCCAATTAGCATGAATTGATAACCTGCCAACGAATATTAACGTTATTCGCTCTTACTACCATCAGCCTGCTTTATGCGTTGAATACTTCCTTCAACAATATACTGAAGATTGTGAGTGAACAGTTCCCTCCATTAGAGGAACAGCTACGGAGGATAATTATCATACTTTAATCATCTCGGTATTTTTTAATTTTTCCGCTATACCGGATTATTTATCAGTATTCTTCTGCCCGGCTTATATGTAGGGATTGCTTCCTTTTCTCCTAAAGTAGTTAGAACTGAATTGGTCCTAATAGAGGAAAGCAGGGTGAAAGATTTTATATAATTCTCTTAAAATCCGGTTGCCACTATGTGTTCTTACCTACTGAACAAGACGAAAAAAAGAAGCTGTACTGAAAGTTCTTCCTTTCTGTACAGCTTCTTTTACAAAATAAATAGTGAGGGTGCACTCATGCAAACGGCTGCACCAAACAGCCACCCTCTCCTGTAAAATACAACTTTTGAGCGCCATTTAAGATTCCTGTTACTTTTCAATGACTTCAGCATGGAAGCCATCTTTTTGGAAATAGCCTTCATGCGACCAAATATTGATGCCTTCTTCTTCGGCGTCCTTCTGAATAGCACGGAATTGCTGCTCTAGCGAGTTGTTTGGTTTATTTACATAGCGTACCGCTGCCAGTCCTTCTTTTAATAAGGATTCCTGCAGCATCACACCATCCACATAAATATAAGCAAGCAGCCGGCCATACTTGTCTGTTTCTGGGCCCTTATCAAACAACAGCTCAATGGATTGCGCTTTTTCCAATAAACCGATTGTAAATTCTTTTGCTTCTTCCGCATACGGCATAGGATCCCCTTTATCGTAATTCATTTCGGGTGTATCGACCATTAGCAAGCGGACACGTTTTTTCTCGCCGTCCATCTGCACGCTGAACGTATCCCCGTCATTTGCAGATAAGTATGTAACCGCAACCGCTTCCTTCCCTGTGATTTTCTCAGCCTCTTCCAGGGAAATGACAGCCGGGCTTTCCTCCACAGGGCTGTTAGAGACCGTTCCCGTTTGATTTTCTTCGGCCGATTCTTCTTTTTCCGGAGGAGGATCACCAAATATCATATATAGTGCAAGCGCCACTAAAATAGTTCCGCTCGTGATGAGGGTTTTAATATCTTTAAGCTTCATTTACGTGCTTTCTCCTTCACTAAATATACTAACAACTATTTATCATAATCGATAACGAAAAAAAACGCCATTTACGAAAATGTAAATGGCAAAATAGCTACTCTTCAGGCTTCGCTTTTGAGTTTGGGCCAAGCACAACAGGCGGCACATCGGCAAATGTTTCGCCTTCTTCTTCTAAATCACGCATCCTATGGGCCAGTCGGGAGGCAGCACAGGCGGCAATGCTCGCTACTAAGTCATCCAAAAATGTGTGGACACCGCCGCCGGCTTTTGTATCCAGCTTTTCAATGACACCGATTTTCTGCTTATCCAAATGGCCGAATGTCGTAACAGCAATACTTCCATAGGTGAAAACAGAGCCGAGTGCAATCGTTTCATCAACACCGAACAGGCCCTCGTCACTTTCTACAATCGATTGCAGAGGCTCTGAAAGCATTTTTTTCTCTGCCAGTTCATCAAGCTCTACTCCTACGAGGACAGCATGCTGCACTTCCCGCTTCAACAGCACCCTTTCCACCGATTCTATACAATGCGCGAACTCTAAGCCCGGATTATAGGGCTTTTGCATTTCATATACAATTTCCGCTATCGCTTCCACTGTCACACCGCGGCGTTCTAAAGCTGCCCGTGTTGCCGCAACTACTTGATCGGAATGGACACGAAGTTTCTTATTATGCATAAGTCAATCTCCATTTCTTTACGTATTTACACAAAGTCTGCTCTTAGAAAGCACGAAAAAATCAAGAACACGTTTCAAGCCTTCCTGCTGGTTGGGCCGGTAAATCGAATAACCAATATCTACATATTACACCTTTAATATTCTATATGATACAATTTCGTTACAACGATGAAAAGGGGTGACACCTTTGGATAAAGGAACAGTCCAAGACATTAACTTTTACAGTGAATGTCTGCAGGAACAGATGCAGTTACTGATTTATATTCCCGCCAACTATACTCCGTTATACAGATACAATATTTTAATTGCTTCTGATGGAAAGGACTATTTCCAGCTTGGCGGCATTCCCCGGCTCGCTGATCAATTAATTGACGATTATGAAATCGAGCACTTAATCATTGTCGGGGTTCCCTATAAGAGTATAGAAGATCGCAAACGCAAATATATTCCTTCCGGAGACCAGCATGAAGCATATTTGCGCTTTTTGGCACACGAGCTTGTCCCTTATCTGGACCGGGAATTTTCGACAAATTCCCTCGGCTCCAATCGCGGCTTGATCGGCGACTCAATGGCTGCTACTGCCTCTTTACTGGCTGCGGTCAAATATCCAAATATTTTCGGCAAAGCAATTCTTCATTCTCCCTATGTGGACGAGCTTGTTATGGAAAAGGTGCGCTCGGCGAAAGGATTTGATCAGCTTTCTATTTACCATGTCATTGGAACAGAGGAAAATAAAGTAGTTTTACATGATCAAACTATAAAGGACTTTTTGACACCTAACCGTCAAATGCATGAGCTGATGACTGAAATGGGGTATGAAACATTTTATGAAGAGTTTAACGGCGATCATACCTGGAAATATTGGAAACCTGATTTAAAGAGAGCATTAATTGAAAATTTCGGATAATCTTTTCATCTAATCGCGCAAAGTCTGTTCAATCTGTTATACTTAAATACGAAGAGAAAATTGAATTTTCGGGAGGTAATGAACTTTGAAGTACGGTATTGTTGCATTTCCATCAAAAAAACTGCAAGATTTGGCGAATACGTATCGTAAGCGCTATGACCCACACTATGCGTTAATTACACCTCATATGACTTTGAAGGACGTTTTCGAAGCGGATGAAACGGAAATCGTGGAAATTATAAAGAAGCTAGACGACATTGCTAAGCGCTTTGCTCCATTGGAAGTTCATGCTTCGCGTATTAGTTCGTTTTTCCCTACGACAAATGCGATTTATTTCCGGATCGAGCCGACACCTCAGCTTGAAAATATTCATAATGAAATTCGGGATCAATTACAAATCGGCAACTCAAAACATGTCTTCGTTCCTCATATTACGATTGCTCAAAAAATGAAGGATGCCGAACATGACGACATTTTCGGCCAGCTGCGTATGACAGGGGTAGACGAAAAAGACACGATCGACCGATTCCACCTTCTATATCAATTGGAAGATGGTTCATGGACAACTTATGAGACATTTAGATTGAGTGGAGCTGAATAAGTTTGTGTTTACGGTGAAATTAGTTACGACAGAGGAAGAAAAACAATTAGCATTTGATGTACGAAAGAAAGTATTTGTCGAGGAGCAGGGTGTTCCGCTTCATTTGGAGCTGGATGAACTTGACAAAACAGCAGCCCATTTCATTGTCCAGGAGGATGACCATACGATCGCGGCAGCCCGCATGCGTGAAGTTGCCCCGGGAGTCGGGAAAATAGAGCGTGTTTGCGTGCTAAAGGAGTACCGCGGCAAGCGGCTTGGTATATTGA
Organism: Planococcaceae bacterium UBA3378; assembly: GCA_002359075.1. GTDB lineage: Bacteria > Bacillota > Bacilli > Bacillales_A > Planococcaceae > Lysinibacillus_B. The sequence goes on along the minus strand of DEQA01000340.1, from coordinate 54,230 downwards.
TTATGGAGCAGGTGGAAAAATATGCTGTGGAACACGGTTGGGAAAAGCTTAAACTCAATGCCCAAAGCTATGCTGTTCCATTTTACGAAAAGCTCGGCTATGTAGTTACGTCACCTGAATTTTTAGATGCCTATATTCCGCATCGGGCGATGGAAAAAGTAATTTAAGCAATAAAGACATATAATCCGCTCTTTTTGGATGAGGCATGACGGCAATAGAATGGCAGAAGTACTATATCTTAGTGAAAATATCAATACAAACAGGGCTATCCAGGAAGTATGTACTTTCCGGATAGCCCCTTTTCTTATCTCATCATTTTTTCAATTTTATTTAAATCAAGAGATTTTCCATCCTGCATAATGGATTTTACAATTTTATCTTCCAATGCGGAATCTACTGGGCGGTTTGCCAGTTTGCCTACTTTACGAACAATTTTACGTACTTGTTTTTCATTCGAAAAATCCGCGTGTTGAATCGCATTGGCAAGCGCTAGTATTTCCTCAAACTGGACACCGGTCTTTTTTTCGACCTGTCTAAAAAACGGTTCCACACGCTTCCCCCCCTTAGATGATAACGCTACCTACAATAATTAAAAGGATAAATAGCACGACGATCAATACAAATACATTGCCGCATCCGCCGGAGCTATAGTTTGAATAGCATTGTTGACCGCCGTAGCCGTAGCCGTAATTTGAATAGCATTGCTGACCGGCACCACCTTGCCAACCGTAGTTATAACAGCCGCTCATAAAAAAACACCTCCCTTCTACTTGCTAATGTATGTTACAAAAGCAAATGAAAGGAGGATATACGTCTAGTCGATTGTTCCTTTAGGCTTAAAAAGTAAGGCGCCGATAAAGCCAAATAAGATGGCTGCACTAATCCCTGAGCTTGTTACTTCAAACATACCGGTCAATACACCAATCCAGCCATGTTTTTCTGCCTCGGCCATCGCCCCATGTGTTAGAGAATTTCCAAATGATGTGATCGGTACAGTCGCTCCGGCTCCTGCAAAGTCAATTAAATATTCATATACCCCAAGCCCGGACAAAACCGATCCTGCCACTACAAGAAGTGATAGTGTATGGGCAGGAGTCAGCTTCCCTACATCCATCAGCAGCTGGCCGATCATGCAAATAAGCCCTCCCACGATAAAGGCAAAAATAAATGAGTAAAGCATCCCTGTTTCCTCCTATACGGTCAATTCTAGTGCATGTGCGATACAGGGAATCGTTTCCCCCTGCTGATAGGAAAGTGGTGATAACAGGGCGCCTGTCGCGACGAGGAGCACATTTTTATAGCGTCCTGTTCTCATTTGAAGGTCAACATAGCTATAAAAAACAGAGGCGGAGCAGCCTGCGCCGCTTGCTCCTGCTTGGAAGCGCTCATCCTCACCGAAATATTCCTCTCCCCCATCGCGGAGAATATCGAGTTCCTCACTTTTAATACCATCTTCAGCAAACATCGCCTTTAACAGCTTAAGGCCGATCTTTCCGAGGTCGCCTGTAAAAATAACATCATAATCGCTGATTTTCTGGTTGCGCTTCTTTAAATGGGTAGTGATGGTGCTATAGGCAGCCGGAGCCATGGCCGCACCCATATGAAACGGATTATCCTGCCCATAATCAATTACTTTTCCTACCGTTGCCGCTGCCATATAAGGCATGCCCTCATGATATTTCCCGACAAGCGCAAATCCCGCTGCTGTCACCGTCCATTGGGCTGTGGCAGGCTTTTGTGAACCGTAATCCACAGGATAGCGGAATTGACGCTCTGTTGCATTATGATGACTGCTAGCGCCGGCTATCGCTAAGTCGGATGCTCCCAGCTCCGTCAAAAGCCCCGCAATGATGACGGAAGAGACAGCTGTGGCACAAGCGGCAAATAAACCAATGAAAGAAACGGCAAGCTCTCTTGCCGCAAAGCTGGTTGGTGTCATTTGGTTTACAAGATCGCCGGCTAAAAAGTAATCAATATCTAAATTTTTCACACGTGCCTTTTTCATCAAAACTTGGCATGCTTCCTGTACGAGTACCATTTGGCCCTTTTCGTTCGTATTTTCCTGAAACCGCTCATCATCCATAATAGTATCAAAATAGGACTTGAAGACACTGCGGTTTTCAAGCGGTCCCGTAACAGCCGCACATGCTAAAATTGCCGGCTTTTTCTCAAACACGATTACCATGATACCACCCCGATAGTTACTAAAATAAGTTTAATAAGCGTCACAAAAAATGCGGAAACGACACCAAATAAAATGACCGATCCGGCAAGCTTGAACATATTGCTGCCAACTCCAAGGACAAATCCTTCGGTACGGTGCTCAATCGCAGATGAAATAACGGCATTCCCAAAGCCTGAAACGGGAACTGCGCTGCCCGCCCCTGCAAACTGACCAAGCTTGCGGTACAGTCCAAAGCCCGTCAGCAGCATCGCAATAAAAATAATCGTTGCAACCGTAGGGTTCCCTGCTGTTTGTTCCGTGAAATCGAAAAAAATAATATAAAAATAGGAAATCGCTTGTCCAATGACACAAATGAGTCCTCCGACTAGAAAAGCCTTAAGCATATTCATTCCGACAGGGGGCTTCGGGCTGATTTGCTCTTCAATTGTTTGATAGCGCTGCTCGTTCATTTATGTTTCCTCCTTTGCTAGCTTTCTCAAATCTTCCACTTTTTCACTTAAATGTTTTGTTTCATTTTTTTCAATCAGCTTGGCTGATTCCCAGTGCAGTTTAAAATCCGCGGAGACAATTAACTGAAGGTCCGGATAGTCCTTTTTCAGCTCCTCCTCCACCTTTTTTTCGATGGATCTCTTTTTATACTTCTTCCATGGCTTCACTTGCATAGCGACAAGCAATTGGTCTTCCACCAAAATGACATTGGCATGCTCGATATCCTTTTGTTTATCCAGCATATCCTCAATTCCTTTTTCTTTTTCGCCATCATATGTAGCATAAAAGGTCGTAAGCTTTTCGTCCGTATTGCCGCATCCAGCAAGTAATAGGCAGCAGCATAAAGTGAGCAGCATCCCTCTCAATTTCCTGCACCTCCTTTTTGTGTATAGTATCGTCCCCGACAGTAATTTTTATTCAACCATAACAATCGCCCTAATCCCCGTTTTGCACTTTCATATTGTAGAAAGAGTTCACGGATAGGGAGGTGAATATATGGGATGTGGAAGAGATAGCGTAGTAGGTGGCTTTGGCAATGAAAGAGGCTGTGTATGTGAAGTAGTACGTGCAATTTTAGATATCCAAAACCAAGCAAATGATGAGGATTGCCCAACTTGTACAACAAATTGCTTCCTTGAGCCGCTGGGAGGTATTGTAAGCCCTGCCCGCAAAGCAGCGGATACACGCGTGTTCAAGTTATTAACGAAAACAGGTATGCCATTCATGGCACAATTCTCCTCGGATCTTTATGAACACTGTACATCTGTGTTCTTCCGGGTAGAAGATATCTTTGACGATTGCTGTGCTACATTACGCGTTTTAATTCCGTTATACGAGCACGGTGGCTATGCTGTAAACTTGTTATCAGACTGCGGTACGAAGCTAAACCTTGGAGAACTTTGCGAGGTTAACCACTTTGCACCGTCAGACAGCTGTATTACTGTCGACTTGAACTGCTTCTGTGCCGTACAATGTGTGGCAGACGTAGATTTAGACATTTGCTGTAACTAATCAGGAAGCTCTATAAAGAAAAGCGCATTCGCGCCTTTTTAGCCGCGACAAGCTGCTTGCGAAAGGCTCACAGCGTGCTTGCACGCGAAGAGACTTTCGAAGCGACCTCGAGCGGCTGGCGCGAAGGCCTAGACACTGATAAAAAATTTATACTTTCTTATTCTAAAAAAAACGGATGCATATGCATCCGCTTTTTTATTTTGTCGTAATATAAGAAATTGATTCAGCTGCCAGCCAAATTTCCTGCTGTAAAGCGCGAATTAATACTTCTTCGCCTTTTACTTTTTCAATCGTACCAGTTACATGCTCTCCATTTTTCAGCTGCAAATATAATTGCCGTTCCTTATTGACCGGACGTGCAAAATATCGAAGCTGATGGAGAATCAGCGACGATACCGGCTCCTTCTTTACGTAGATGGAGGTACTTTCATCATCAAGTTGACGCGCAGGTGGCGGGGTATGAATGTACAATAACGGATACTCCAACCGTCCACATCCTTTTTTCCTTACGATATGCTATTCCCACTTCATTGCTACATAATTCGGCTTAAAAACATAGTCGCAAGCCCAAGATAAATCATTAAGCTTGTTACATCATTTAGCGTAGTAATAAAGGGGCCCGATGCGACGGCAGGATCAATCCCCAACTTATGCATCAGCAGCGGAATAAAGGAACCAGCCAGTGTTGCCACTAAAATAGAGCAGCTGATGGCTCCGCCGACAAGAATCCCCATGATCAGGCTGTGTTTCCAGAAGTAAATAATACCGACTACAATGACAGCACATACAATCCCCATAATCAGCCCTGTGACCAGCTCCCGCATGAGCAGCTTCATCTTGCTTTTTTCACTCACTTCCCCCGTGGCAATCCCGCGCACCGCTACGGCCAGTGCCTGTGTTCCGCTATTACCGGATGTTCCGGAAATAAGCGGGATAAATAGAGCCAGCAGTGCCACCTGGTCTAACGTTTCTTCAAAACGGCTCATAAGATTCGCTGTCAGCATACCTAAAAACAGCAGGATAATGAGCCATGGCAGCCGGTTTTTTGCCGATTTAAAGGGGCCATCATCTATATCTTCCACATCTGAAATCCCGGCAAGCTTTGAATAGTCATCACTTGCCTCTTCCTCGATAACATCGATAATATCATCGACCGTAATGATTCCTTGCAGCTCCCTGTTTTCATTTACAACAGGCAACGCCAAAAAGTTATAATCCTTCATAATCTGGGCGATCTCTTCTTGGTCATCTTTCAAACCGACAAAGACAACACGATCACTCATGATCTCCTTAATCAGCGTATCCTCATCGGCAATGATTAAATCTCTCAATGATAAAACACCGGTTAGCTGATGCTCGTCATTCACAACAAATATATAGTAGATCGTTTCAGCAGTCGGCGCTTCCTTGCGCATAACCGTCATAGCCGAACGGACCGTGGAGCTTTCCAGAATGGATACATACTCCGTTGTCATAATGGCTCCCGCTGTATATTGGGCATAACCGAGCAGCTCGTTGATTTCTTCCGCTGTCTCGCTGTCCATCATTTCAAGATAGCTTTCCCGTTCCTTATTATCCAGTTCATTTAACACGTCAACTGCGTCATCCGTATACATCTCGGATAACATCGCCGCACCGTAGGAAGTATCCATTTCGTTCAAAAAATCCTGATATTCATCATCTTCTAGCTCCAGCTCACGGAAAATGATGGCCATTTCCTGAGGAGATAAAAAATGATACATGGTCTCGCGTATATCCGGACCAACCTTCTCATAAAATTGCCCTTGATCGTACGGATGAAGCGTTAAAAAGTACTCACGGAATAAATGGATATCTTCTTTTCTTAATAACTCGCAAAGAAGCTCCTCATTATATTGAACGTCATCCTTTTCATGTTTGTATTCGACCATGTAATCCCTCCTCTCACATTACATAATAGTTGGGTGAGCAGCTATTCGTAAATGATTATTTATTATTCCATCAAAATTTCCACCTTCGCATATGGATGATTTTCCATTTTATAGGTTCATCACCGTAACGTGGGGGTGATTTCCGTTCTAGCCGGACGCTTTTCTGGGGGATGTCCGCTTAACCTGCTGGATTTTCCACACGTGCTGATCCCCAGGGAGCCTTTATTCCAATGAGCTTAGTTATAAAGCGATTTTGCTATCCCCCGCCTTATGTTAAAACAAATAAGAGCTCCAGATTAACAAAAGAAGTGAAGCAGAGCTGTCTACCGCACCTTTTCCTGAAAATAAATAAAAGATGCTCGTCTATTCCGAACATCTTTTGTTTATTATATTCATCATATCAGACGGCAATATACATTCAAACAGCAGTGCTTGATCAGTAATAGGATGCCTTAGCTGAAGCTTCACACAATGAAGCGCCTGCCTCGCAATAAGCTCGCGTTGTCCTCCATACAGCTCGTCACCGACCAATGGATGGCCGATATACGCCATATGCACACGAATTTGATGTGTGCGTCCTGTATGGAGCTTTAACCGGATATGAGAATACGGCCGGCCGTCAATCATCAGCTGCTTCAATAGCAGCACATCGGTATGGGCATGCTGGCCGTCAGCCCTTACTTCCCGCTCGATAATACTCGTTTCTTTTCTGCCGATAGGAGCGATAATGGTTTGCGGCTCTACATGTCCATGCACGATTGCCTCATATTCACGGTGAATAGCACCTGTCTGCTGCATCTGCCCTGTCAAGTGGTGAATATGCCGATGCTTCGCAATACATAAAAGTCCTGATGTATCCCGGTCCAATCTTGTCACAACATGGACGGTGGACGCCACATTCTGTTCCTGAAAATAACCTGCCACATAGTTGGCGATACTGCCGTCTGGATGCTCCCTGGACGGAATCGTACTCATATAGGCCGGCTTGTTCAAAACGAGGAGCGTCTCATCCTCATATACAATCGTAAGCGGTCCCTGCTGTGGGAGCAGGCCATCGCTAATCTGCTCCTGCGGAAAGATTATCGTAATTTCATCTCCTGCCTGCAGGATATATCGAACATTTTGCTCACGGCCGTTCACCAGAATTTCGCCGCCTTCAAATTTAATTGCAGTCAATGCCCGTTTAGAAATGCCAAATTCACTAATCGCTTCTCGTAGAAGCTGCCCTTGTTGCTTAGCCGTAAATGTCACAGTAAATCTATTATCCATATTTCCCTCGCACTACTCGTTTGAAACAAAGGAATCATGCACGCGCTCCCAAAACGGGAATGGACGGAACCGGGCAAAACGCACACGCTCATTCGCTACATTAAACGAAATAGACTTGACGTCCGTTTGGATAATGTGAATATGGTCAATCGTCATATTGAATTTCTGGTCATTCACCGGCTTCAATACGCAGTTATGATGGGCGGGCAATACTAAGGAAGAACCGACTGTACGGAATACACGATTGTTGATGGAGGCCATTTCAGTCAGCTGGAGTGCATGGAGGGTAGGATGAATAATCGCCCCGCCAAGCGCCTTATTATAGGCTGTACTCCCGGACGGCGTTGAGACACATAGGCCATCGCCGCGGAAACGTTCAAAGTGTTTGCCGTTTAACTCCACATCCATCACAAGCGTAACGTCCGGAGACTTAAGCGTTGCCTCATTTAGTGCCAAATACGTACTTGAATCCGAGGAATTACGGTGCACCTGAACCTCCAGCAGCGGATATTCTACCGAATTGTATTCCTTTTTCGCAATCGATAAGACCAGCTTTTCCAACTCAGATGGCTTCCAATCTGCATAAAAGCCTAAATGACCTGTATGAATGCCGACAAATGCTACTTTGTCCAACCGGTGGGAGTAACGGTGAAACGCATGCAAAAGCGTTCCATCCCCACCAATTGACAGCACAATTTCAGGCTCTTCTTCATCGACTTCTAATCCAAAATCCTGCAAATAGGTTTTAGCAAGCTCCATCAATTCATTCGACTGGGCATCGCGGCGTGATTGGATGGCGAACTTCACGTTTTGTCACGCTCCTTTTCCGAGTTATTTAACATCGCCAGATCATCTTTATATTCATTAAAGTAAGCTTGTGCCTCTTGAATCTCACTGCGGATCTGGCTCATTTCCTCATCGAGGCGGAAGGCAGCCTCTGCAGCATTTTGCAGTCTATCTTTAATCTCTCCAGGGAACTCTCCCTTGTATTTATAATTTAATGAATGCTCAATTGAAGCCCAGAAATTCATCGCCAATGTACGAATTTGAATTTCAGCCACTATTATTTTACGCCCTTGGATCGTTTCGACAGGATATTCAATTATCATATGATGTGAACGGTAACCACTTGGCTTGCTATTTGTAATATAATCTTTCTCTTCAATGACTTTCATATCGTCACGTTGGCGAATCAGTTGTGTGACAGTCGAGATATCATCCACAAATTGGCACATAATACGCACACCTGCAATATCTTGCAGCTCCGACCCTAATTGATCGGAAGGCTCGAATGGTATACCCTTAAGTAATGCTTTATCATATATGCTTGCCAGAGGCTTTACTCGTCCTGTTACAAACTCAATGGGCGAGTTTGCATTCCCAATGCCGAATTGCGAGCGCATTCCCTTCAATTTCACTTTCAGCTCGTCAACTGCCTGCTTATAAGGGCTTAAAAAAACATCCCACTGTCCCAAAATAATAACCTCCCAACAATGAGGCGACGAAAATACCTTCGTCAGCACATCTTTTCACTTTCTTATATTATACTTCATCATCTGCTAAAAACGCTTGAAAAGCAGTTTCCACACGGGAGGCAAATTCCTCGCCGTAATTACTGTTTCCTTCGATATTATAAATCAAAGCTGCCAATTCTTCATGGAATTGCTGCAGTTCGATTGTCTTTTCTCCTACAAAAAGCAGAGGGTCCTCTCCGTGTTGCAGCATCTTTAATAGAGCGGGCCACGTATCTTCCCCAAAATGTAAATAGCTAAACTCCCCGTCTTCTTCAACGATATAAATAAAGGCATACTGATCTGAATCAACAATCACCTGCCCGGCAGGTGAAATTTGAATATGCTGTGCCTTTTCATTTACACTAAATGTGCTTTTATTATGTATATCAACATGATTTTCGATATTATATACGTTACGCAATGGATGTCTCCCTTTCCACTTTATCTTTTCATATTTTAACATACCGCTTTCATGTATGCAGTGTGCTTTTTAGAATTGAGGAATAGAAATATCCGGTGACAAGCAGAAAGGATGATTTTATGAGCCAGGAGCTGGAAATCGAATTTAAAAACTTATTAACAGCAGAAGAGTATTATCGCCTTCTCACTCACTTTCATATAGAGCAGGAGCAAATTGTACGCCAGGAAAACCATTATTTCGATACACCTGAGCAGCACTTAAAAAAGGCCAAGAGCGGACTTCGTATCCGTATCCTGCCCTCGCATATCGAATGCACATTAAAAGAGCGCTCCACAGAAAATGCTTATCTCGAAACAACCGACCGCTTATCTGATGATGCGGCAGCGGAGATGATTCAAGGAACAGGCTTCCATGCCCCGAGCGTTAAAGAACGTCTTCTTTCCATAGGCGTTCAGCCTGAGCAATTGCAGCTATTCGGTACACTCGCCACAAACCGCGCAGTGCTTGAATATGAAGGCGGACTACTCTTTTTGGACCATTCTTTTTATTTGCAATGTGAGGATTATGAAGTAGAATATGAAACAAACAACGAACAAACAGGAATTGACATTTTCCGACGTTTTTTGGAAGCACACCATATTGAAAAAAGAGTGGCAAAGAAAAAAATCGCGCGCTTTGCAGAAGCTTTGGCGCAGCAATCTGAATAAGGGACGATGAAATGGATATTCAATCATTACGGACATTAATGGAGATTCAGGCAATTCAATCAGTTGGCGGGGAAAGCCAGACAAATTCCGTTTCAGGAACCGGCTCCTCTGCCTTTTCAGAACTGATTGAAGAATTGTTAGAAAGCATAACAGAGGATCAAACATCGGAGTGGTCTGCCATGCTTGGCAGCCACGCCAGTATAGCCGATCTATATGAAAACAGCGAAAAAACAACAGCGGATTCCTTGCAGTCACTCATTTATGAAGGGCAGCTTAATGTACCTGCATCCGTACTGCAATCACTTTCTGCTGCTTCCTCCTCATCAGATCATACATCTAGTATTTCTAAGACAGATTATCAATCTGCTATCGAGGAGGCAGCTGCTAAATTTAACGTTCCTGCCAAATTGATTGAAGCTGTGATTAAGCAGGAGTCTGGATTTAATGCAGATGCCGTCAGCTCAGCCGGGGCGACGGGTCTTATGCAGCTTATGCCGTCAACCGCTAAATTCCTTGGCGTGGACGATGCAAAAGACCCTCTCCAAAATATTATGGGTGGGACGAAATATTTACGCCAAATGTTGGATAAATTTGACGGGGACATGTCTTTGGCTCTTGCCGCATACAATGCGGGACCGGGGAATGTCTCAAAATATAACGGAATCCCGCCTTTCAAGGAAACACAAAACTATGTAAAAAAAATATTAAACACATATAATGCCTAACCAATTTTTCACCGCATCCTCGTCAGGCTAGAGCTCTTTATTTGTGAAAATTGAAAGTCGTTGATAGAATGAACATATCGTCTACTAAATACGTTTGTGAAGCAGCAAAGTATACGTCTTGACGTATACTAGAAGAAGTTAGACATAAAGGAGTAGCACCTATGAATCGAAAATATACGATTCCTTACGAGGAACTTGGCGCTGAAAAGCTTTCGGAGCTTATACATGCTTTCTATGCACGCGTCGCAAAGCATCCACACCTCATTCCAATTTTCCCGGAAGATTTAACGGAAACAATTCGTAAACAAATTCAGTTTCAAACCCAGTATTTAGGTGGTCCTAATTTATATACAGAGGAGCATGGGCATCCAATGATGCGTGCTCGCCATATAAACTTTAAAATTACACCTGATCGTGCGCAGGCCTGGCTGGAGTGTATGGCCGAAGCGATGGATGAGGTTGGTTTAGACGGAAAATTCCGTGAAACGTATTTCCGACGTCTTGCTATGACTGCTCATCATATGATTAATGCAGAGAATGAAGATGAGGGGGGATTCGATGAATAATGTTCAGCTATTACCACAGCCTGTTGCGCCTACCACTACTACTTATAAGCCGGTAGAATTATATATTTTCATTGACCCGCTTTGCCCAAAGGCATTCGCAATGAAAAGTATATTGCACAAGCTTCAACTTCAATATGAACATTATTTCACATGGCGCTATGTATTAAGCACAGAACTGTCTGCGCTGAATTCTGTAACAAACCGGTTGAAGGGCTGCTGCGGTGGGGACCCATTAGATATCGCCCACCCTGTCCTTCCATCGATCGCTATTAAGGCTGCTGAGCTTCAAGGGAAACGCGCAGGTTCCCGTTACTTAACGAAGCTGCAGCAATACGCAGTATTAAAGACAAAGAATGTTAATTCACATGCTACTCTTCTCGAAATAGCGGAAGAGGTTGGACTTGATATGAAGGAATTCGCGATTGATTTCGGCTCAAAAGAAGCGGCCCGCGCATTTCAATGTGATTTATATATTACACGCGAGATGGATGTGGATGAAGTGCCGAGCATCGTCTTTTTCAATGAATGCATTGAAGAGGAAGGGTTAAAAGTAAGCGGCTCCTATCAGTATGAGGTATATGAGCATATTTTAGAGGAAATGCTTGGCGAGGAGCTTATTTCCCAGCCCATTCCTTCCATCGAAGACGTATTTAAACGATACGAGCTGTTAACAACTGAGGAAATAGCGGAGATTTTCTCCATCGATCACGCTATCGCAGAACGCGAACTAAAAAAGCGTATGCTTCAGCAGAAAATCGAACGTATAACAAATGAAGATGTAACCGTTTGGCGTTTAAAGTAACCGCAATTATAGATAGTTTCTTTCATATTTTTATAGTTTCTTATATTCCCGCTCAGCTGCTGCTGGGCTTTTTTTTATGGAAATATGCTGACGGATGTCATAGGCCTGTTTCACGCTATTATACGAGCGGGTAATAGGGTTTAAATAACAAAAGAGACGCCCTAACCTCGACAGATAGGACGCCTCTTTTCACAAAGGGGATGGGAGAAATGTTCACGTTCAAACAAAGGGGTGTATGTTTGTTATGTGATTTATTTCACGTTTATAATTTATCACACAATAATTTTCGATGCAACAAATTACATAGAAATTCACAAATCCGTCAAATAGAAAGCGCTTGCAAAAGACTTATATACCAACAGTTTCCTTCTTAACCATGAAGACAAAGTGAAGGTTTTATATAACAACAAAACATTATTTCAGGAAAATAAAGGATGAAAGAGAAAAATAGTAAATTAGGCAGTAAAAAGCCGTTAGAGCGACTCTAACGGCTTTTGTCCTATTTTTTTAGAAGCAGTTGTTCCAGCTCACTTAATTTTTCTTCAAATACTTTACAAGCTTGGGCAATCGGTTCCGGTGATTCCATATCAACACCAGCAGCCTTCAATACTTCAATCGGGAAGTCAGAACAGCCGGCTTTTAAGAAGTTGTTGATATAGCGTTCAACAGCCGGTGTGCCCTCTTCCAGGATCTTTTTGCTTAAGGCTGTGGCAGCACTTTGTCCTGTTGCATATTGGTACACATAATAATTGTAGTAGAAATGAGGGATACGTGCCCACTCCAGGCCGATTTCCTCATCTACTGTTACAGCGTCACCGAAGTATTTGACGTTTAGGTCGTAATATACTTCTGTCAATCTGTCCGCTGTCAATGCTTCACCTTTTGCATCCATTTCATGAATCATATGCTCAAACTCGGCAAACATTGTTTGACGGAACACAGTACCACGGAAGCTGTCCAGCCAGTGATTCAGCAAATAAACTTTCTGCTGTGGATCATCGATTGTTTTCAATAAATAATCAAACAATAATTCCTCATTGCATGTAGAAGCTACTTCCGCAACAAAGATCGAATAGCTGGCATATGGGTATGGCTGATTTTGACGCGTATAGTAGCTATGCATACTGTGACCAAACTCATGTGCCAGCGTGAATAGGTTATCAATATTATTTTGCCAGTTCATTAATACATATGGATTTGTGCCATATGTTCCGGAAGAATAAGCACCGCTTCGTTTGCCCTTGTTTTCCATTACATCTACCCAGCGGCTCTTCAGTCCATCTTTTACAATGTTTTGGTACTCTTCCCCTAGCGGAGCAAAGCTTTCGACCATTAGCTCTTTCGCCTTTTCATAAGGCATATCCATTTTGGATTCCTTCACAAGCGGTGTAAATAAATCATACATATGCAGTTCCTCAAGGCCAAGAACTTCCTTGCGAAGGGCTACATACCGGTGAAGCAGCGGTAAGTATTCATGGATGGTCGAAATGAGCTGATCGTATACCTTCTCAGGAATAAAGTTATTGCTCATCGCAGCATCACGTGCAGAATCATATTTGCGGATACGTGCGCTCACATTTTGTGCCTTTACATTCCCGGCAAGTGTAGAGGCAAATGTATTACGGAACTTCCCATACGTATCATATACGGCTTTAAACGCCGCTTCACGCACAGTTCGGTCGGCACTTTCCAAAAACGAAATGTAAGAACCGTGTGTAACACGCACTTCTTCTCCATCTTCGTTTTTAATTTTCGGGAATTCCAGATCAGCATTATTCAGCTTGCTGAAAGTTTCACCGGAAACACCTGTCACCTCGGACATTTGAGCAAGCAGCTGCTCTTCTGTTGCCGATAAAATATGCGGACGCCCCATATTCAGCTCTTTTAGCATTTGCTTATACAGCTGCAGAGGCTCATAGCTTTCTACGTATTCATTAATTGTCTCTTCATCGAGCATTAAAATTTCCGGTGTAATGAACGACCATGCGGCGCTTAATTTTGCGCCTAATGAGCGCACACGGCTATCCATTGCCTGGTATTTACCATTTCCCGTGTCCTGGTCATGCTTTAGATGGCTATAAACATATAACTTGCTAAAGCGTTCATACATTTTGTCTCCAAACTGCAGCGCATCATACAGGCTTTCGGCGCTCTCCGTTGTTTTTCCTTTATAGCTTTTAGCCTGCTCCTCTAATGCTTCGATTGCCTTAAATTCCTCTTCCCATGCTTCATCAGTAGGAAAAATCGGTGTTAGGTCCCATGTTAGTTCTTCAGGGACTTGATCTCGTAATAATACTTCTTTTGCCATCTTATCTGTCCTCCAATAACATATTTCGAAATTCGAAATTCTCTTCCATTTTCTCAATATTTTTAGTTAATTGCAATAATTTGAGTATAAACGTGATCAATTAATTGTTCCTTTGAGAAAGATGCCCTCACTTCCGTGATAGAAAGCGTTTCTAACAGCTGGACATATTCCGTGACTGCCCAGCAGGCTTGCTCAGTAGCGGGAAGGCCCGCCCAGGATAGAAAATAATATATAGTATCTTCCCTTACCTGCACAGCAGACAAACCATGACAGTACAAAAAATAAAAAAACAGCAGCTGCCATTCCGCGGAAAAGACAGGAATTCCGCTTGCATGCACAACTGGTATACCGATAAACAAAGGAAGCTTCTCACGAGGGAGCCGCAATTCGTAAACTGCTCGTAAAAACAGATCGTTTACCCCTTTTTGGCTGTAAAAAAGGCGGCTCTTTAGAAACTTCAGACGATACCTAGTATATTCTGAAAACATTTCATTAAATCCTTCTTTTCGCATCTTTTTCGGCTCATAAAAAGGGAAGACCTGTTCTTTTAAAGGCAGGCTTATAAGCCGGACTAAAAAGGTATTGCCCTGCAGGAAAAGTATATGACAAAAATAATGGAACTGCTCGGTTTCCGGAGCATAGGTAATTAAATAATCATGTTGGATAAATTGCTGATGAAACTGGGTAAATGAAATATTGAGGATTGTTCCTTTTCCGAGAAAGGAAGACGGTGTTTTCAATAGCCAAACAGGCATAATATTAGCCGCCTCGTAGCCTTTTGTGCGCTCTGCCAATAAAGAGAGCGGAATCCGGCTGCATTGAAACTCGAGGGCATACAGCCGCTTTTTTGTCACAAGTAAATCAGGGCGCTGCTGTAAATCGGGCAGATAACATTCCAGCTCCACCTCTTCTCCCAATTGCTGTAAGCGGTTATATAACTGCTGCTTTCCTAACAAATGGGCAAAAGACTCCCCTTCAGCAAATAAAGAGGTGCATGCTGTATGGACAGTGTGGGCAAAATGAGGAATTTTAATAGCACCTGCTTTTAAAATTAATGCCTTCTTACAATGGGGACAGTATACTTTTGAATTACGCAATTGCTGTAAGGCCGCTTCCGTTAAGCTTTCCGTCAATGCCACATACTCTCCGTGTTCATTGATGGCGACCAGCATAACAAAACCTCCTTTGCCACATTGTAAAAAAGGAACAGGCAGGTTTCAAGTTTATTTATACTTTTGCTCCAAAATTTTAATTTAGCCTTTTTATAAAAAAGCAGGTAAGCACCAAAAACAAAAAAAATAACCCGCACTCATACGAATGCGGGTACATCATCTATGCGAAATATTCAAGGACCGTTTCAAAGCAATTGTGTTCCATAATGAGATTGCCATACTCATCCAAGCGATGGATTGTTAAGCGTGAAGGTCTTAAATATTCTTTAATAAGCGCTAAAGCATTTTTACGTTCGCGTTGTTCCGCTAAGACCGTGAAATCGACATGTAAATAGTAACGCCCTTCAAATTGATAAAGCGAGGATGTCAATCCCATCGGTGCAATCCGCTTAGCAAGCGGTACAAGCTCATCAATATCCGTGAATGTAAAACGGGCATTTGAAATTGTCATATCGTCATCTGAATCCGTATCAAACGACTCGAAGATGACACTTTCCATTTCCCGTAACTGTGCGGCTACTTCTCGATTTTCATCGTAGCTATCCATCATGGCTGTTGCCTCTTGATCCGGATGTAGGTTGGCACGTGTGACGATGACTTCAAGACCCTGTTCGGAAGCGTTAATGTGAATCCAGATAGGACCATCCAAATCAAAATAATCCTCTGTATTCACTTCACCGATTACATCCCAAAACAGTTCCTCGCCTTTTGAGCGGTTATACCAAATCTCCTCACGGCTGTAGCCGCGGTCTTCAATATCACTATACGTAATAAATAGCTTCAGTGTATTTTCATTAATGCGTTCGATGTCCATAAGACTTCAACTCCCTTCACAGTCATTCGTTGAAACACATGTAAACCAAGGTTACCTTACTTTTGTTTAAACCATCAAAAATCATACATGCTCTTTCCAACTTAATGAACACTACAAACGTTCTATAAAGTTCCAAGAAGCAATCCGGACTCTATAACTCTATTGTATGATGTTCCTTCATAAAATGAAAAGGAAAAACACTTTTTACAATAAATAATTTGAATATTGAAATTGTATTGTACTACACATATGAAATCAAGGGCAATTTTTCTGTCTTCATGAAACCTTATATGAAATGCATGGCGCATTAATTTATCTTATATTGTTAGTATAAACGTATGGAAGTTTGATTTCCGCTACAGGCGGTTCGCTTTCGCTCCAATCAACTAGTGAGTCCTTTTTTATGAATATTTCTTTTAAAAACAGACTTTCTATCATCCAATATCTATATATATTGAATTAAATTTTCCCTACATCATTTGCGCTTGCTGCACGTTCCGCCTGAGCCTCCTCGAATGGGTCGTGCCTCCCCCTTCTTGCGGGGTCTCATTCTCCACGCTCTTGCAGCGTGACAGGCGCAAATGAATCATTCAAATACTACTGGAAATTAATTATTCAACTTATATAAATAATCAACAGGCACGATAAAATGCCATTCTTCCTAAAACATTCGCCTATTTTCAAGGCTGATAAATTCCACTGATCCAGTGAAATACTTGCTTTTATAGATAAACACATTTACCTGATTTTTCTTTTTCTACATCCGCCTTCTGCTTTCTAATAGAGAATAGTGAGTCAGGAATTATACCAGTCTATGGCTGCTTCTCCATCTACATTCGTCAGGTAGTCAAAAAATACAAAAAGATGCTACAAACTTCCTCTCGTTGCAACATCTTAATAGGAGTATTTAGTTTACCATCCGCTGCGCTTCCTGAAGTTGGTAAGCACGTACTTTACGAGGTAAAAATCTGCGAATTTCATCTTCGTTATATCCTACCTGCAGTCGCTTTTCATCTAAAATAATCGGGCGGCGAAGTAATCCAGGGTGCTCTTGGATCAGTTCGTATAGGTGCTGCAGTGTCAATGCTTCCACATCGACATTTAATTTTTGAAAAACTTTAGAACGTGTCGAAATAATCTCTTCCGTACCGTCTTCTGTCATTCGAAGAATTTCTTTAATCTCGCTGATTGTTAAAGGCTCCGAAAAAATATTGCGTTCTGTATATGGAATATCATGCTCTTCAAGCCAAGCTTTGGCTTTACGACATGATGTACAACTTGGCGAAGTAAATAATGTAACTTGCATGACTACACTTCCTTCCTGTTTTATATTCAATCTATTGGCGTTTTCTTACTTTAGAATTAATTTAATGTAGAATACTTTATTTATTATACAACATTTTTGGTCATTTGGATATAGGATGACCATAAAATATGTCTCTTACAACACTCATAATTATTCGTCTTATTTCTCGAAAAACCTTGATTTTACTATATCTATTTTCCGTTTATATTATTTTATTACCCGGTGGAAGTCGTATTAAACCACTAGTTCACCGACTAAAATTCTCATTTAATATAAAATAAATGAGAAAAATCCTTTTTTCTACAGTTTATAAAAAAGTTGCTTAATGATATAGCTTACTACCGGAATCCATTCCTGTCATAGAAAAAACCTATGGAACAAAGAGTGAAAGGTGCTTCTGCCGCTACGCTTTCGTTAAAGAGCAAGGCTGTCAAAAAAGCAACTCTCCGTATGAAAAAGGATGGCCGAGTCCCTATTTTTGTTCAGTTTCATAAAAATAAAGAATTTTTTCTT